>NZ_JBEXNQ010000013.1:0-232691 GCF_040611155.1 Streptomyces sp. NPDC002994 | reverse complement strand
TCAAACGCCGGACGGGCTGGATGTTGCCGCTTGCGGCAACCTTTCAGCCCCTCCGGCGTTTGAGGAGCGGGGTCTGGGGCGGAGCCCCACACGCGGCGGAGCCGCAAAGTGTCACAGCGGGAAGGGGCGGGTAGGGGAAAGCCCCGCAGGGCCACCCGCACCCGCACCACCACCCATCCCCTCAACCCGACCTGCGCGACCTCGCCTTGAACGCCGCCTTCCGCGCTTCCTTCGCCGCCTTCTTGTCCGGATGCAGCCGCCCCATCGCCTCCAGGACATCCGCCGTGGCCGGGTGATCCACCCGCCACGCCGCGTCGAAGAAGCCGCTGTGCCGGCCGGTCAACCCCGCCACCAGCCCCTGGAGCTCGTCCGGTTCGCCGTCCGCGTCGAGCTGTGCGGCAATGGTGTCGATGGCCAGCCAGAAGATCATCGACTCGGGCGGCGGCGGCACGTCCGAAGCGCCGTGCTCGGCGAGCCAGACCCGGGCCAGGCCGCCCAGTTGCGCATCGTCGAGCACCTCGCGCACCGCGTCCTCCGCCTCCGGGCCGACGAGGGACAGCGCCTGCTGGCTGCGGAGCCTGCGCAGCGGCGCGCCCCGGTCAGTGCCCCGCGCGGCGGCGAGCAACTCCCGTGCGGCGGCGGCCGGTTCGCGCCGGGCGAGCCAGAGCTGCGTCTCGGCACCGGCCGACGACTCGGGGAAGTACGCGATGCCGTCGAGCAGCGCCTCCGCGCCCTTGTCCGCGAGGTCGCCGACCGCGGGCGCGTCGACGCCCGCTTCGAGCATGCGGGCCCTGACCCCGTACAGACCGAGCGGGGTCAACCCCACCATTCCGTACCGCGTCACGTCCTCGTCGTCCACGGGCGGCTCGGGCTCCGCGCCCTCCTCCGCCATCAGCGCCTCGTCGACCGGCTGGTAGGCGACAAGCCCGATCGGCTCCAGCACCCTGAACTGGTCGTCGAGCCGCATCATCGCGTCCGACACCTGTTCCAGTACGTCGTCGGTGGGCTCACCCATGTCGTCGGGCACGATCATCGAGGCGGCGAGCGCGGGCAGCGGCACCGGGCCTTCGGCCGCGCCCTCGGAGACGGTCAGCAGATACAGATTGCCGAGCACGCCCTCCAGGAACTCGGCCTCCGCCTCCGGGTCCCACTCCAGCGCCTCGAAGTCGATCTGCCCCTCCTCGTCGATGGCCTCCGCGAGGTCGTCCAGGACGGGCGCGGTGGCGTCGGCGAAGACGGCGTCGAAGGCGTCGAGCCAGATGGCGAGTACGTCCTGGGGGCTGCCGGAGGTGAGCAGCGCCAGGTTCTCGCCGGCCGTGGCGGTGCCGAACGCTTCCTCTTCCTCCTCGGCGGGATCCGTGACCTCGACAAGCCCCGCGTCGACAGCGAGACGCCAGGCCTCGCTCGCCTCCGCCGCGCCGTCCTCGTCGGCGGCGAGACCGAGGTGCTCGGCGGCCTCGGGCAGTTGCTCGTCGACGAGTTCGCCGCCGGCTCCGACCCGCGTCGCGGGCCCCGCCCACCGGGCGAGCCGCGCGGCGCGTGCGAGCAGCGGCGAGGTGAGCGCCTCCCGCGCCAGCTCGGCGTCGGAGTGGAGCCGCACCGGCGGCAGGGTCGGGCGGTCACCGGACATCTGGGGGTTCTCCTTGGCGCATGCGGGTCGGGCGGCCCCCAGCGTAGACGTATTTGACCCCATGCCACCGGGTTCATGTACCCGTCAGGATTCGTACATCCGGCAACCCTTGACAACCCCCTGGCGCACACAAGAGATTGACGCGCGTAGAACTACGTTTTGAGCCGCGTTTCGCACCACGCTCTACCCCTCATCCATCGCACTCGGAGCCACGTGATGACTGCCCGTTCCTCCTCCTCCCTCCCAAGATCCGCCGCTGTAGCGGCCGTAGTGGCCGCCGCACTGGCCGGCGGACTGCTGGCAAGCTCGTCCGCCGCATCCGCATCCGCCTCCGCATCCGCGTCCGCATCCGCGGAGACCCGGATCCACGACATCCAGGGCACGACCCGAATATCCCCGCTCGTCGGTCAGCAGGTCACCGACGTCTCCGGCATCGTCACGGGCGTGCGGACGTACGGCTCGAAGGGCTTCTGGTTCCAGGACCCGCGGGCCGACGCCGACGCCGCCACCAGCGAGGGCATCTTCGTCTTCACCAGCTCCGCGCCGACCGTCGCCGTCGGTGACGCCGTCAAGGTGTCGGGCACGGTGGGCGAGTACATCCCCGGCGGTTCGTCGTCCGGCAACCAGTCGCTCACCCAGATCGCCAAGCCCACGGTGACCGTGGTCTCGTCGGGCAACGCACTGCCCGCGCCGGTCACCGTCTCGGCCAAGTCCGTTCCCTCCGCGTACGCCCCCGAAGGCGACCCGGCGGCGGGCGGCAGCATCAACGCGCTGCCGCTGGACCCGTCGGCGTACGCCCTCGACTACTACGAGTCGCTGGAGGGCACCAACATCCGCATCGGCTCGTCGCGCGTGGTCGGCGCGACCGACCCGTACGCGGAGCTGTGGGTCACGGTGAAGCCGGAGGAGAACGACAACCGGCGCGGCGGTGCGGTCTACGGCTCGTACACCTCGCAGAACACCGGCCGCCTCCAGATCCAGCAGCTCGCGCCGATCTCCCAGCAGCCCTTCCCCAAGGCGAACGTCGGGGATGTGCTGTCGGGTGCGACCGAAGGCCCCTTGGACTTCAACCAGTTCGGCGGCTACACGCTGACCGCCCGCACCCTCGGCACGGTCATCGACCGCGGCCTGGAGCGCGAGTCGACCCGGCCGCAGCGCCGCGGCGAGCTGGCGGTGGCGACGTACAACGTCGAGAACCTGGACCCGAGCGACTCGCAGGCGAAGTTCGACGCGCTGGCGGCGGCAGTCGTGGACAACCTCGCCTCACCCGACATCCTCGCCCTGGAGGAGATCCAGGACAACAACGGAGCGAAGAACGACGGCACGGTCTCCGCCGAGGAGACGCTGAAGAAGTTCACAGCGGCGATCGCGGCGGCCGGCGGCCCGTCGTACGCCTGGCGCACGGTCGACCCCGTCAACAACAAGGACGGCGGCGAGCCCGGCGGCAACATCCGCCAGGTCTTCCTCTTCAACCCCGAGCGGGTCTCCTTCACCGACCGCGGCGCCGGCGACGCCACCACCGCGACCGGTGTCGTACGGGAGAAGGGCCACGCGGCCCTGACCTTGTCCCCCGGCCGGATCGACCCGGCGAACGCGGCCTGGGAGAACAGCCGCAAGCCGCTGGCCGGCGAGTTCACCTTCCGCGGCCGTACGGTCTTCGTGATCGCCAACCACTTCGGCTCGAAGGGCGGCGACGAGGGCCTGCCGTCGCACCACCAGCCGCCGGTACGCAAGTCGGAGGTCAAGCGGCTGGAGCAGGCGCAGGCGGTCAACGCCTTCGTCAAGGACATCCTCAAGGCGCAGCGCAACGCGGACGTGCTGGTCCTGGGTGACATCAACGACTTCGAGTTCTCGGCGACGACGAAGGCGCTGACGGCGGACGGCGCGCTGTACGCTGCCGTCAAGTCCCTGCCCCGTTCGGAGCGTTACTCGTACGTCTACCAGGGCAACAGCCAGGTCCTGGACCAGATCCTGACCAGCCCGTCGATCGACGACTTCAGTTACGACAGCGTGCACATCAACGCGGAGTTCGCCGAGCAGAACAGCGACCACGACCCGCAGGTCCTGCGCTTCCGCCCGTAGCGGCCGCTACACGCCCGCGCTGAACAAGCTGGACGAGCTGAAGCTCAGCGCGGGCGTGTACCGCTTCCCCCCGCCGCCTGTCACGCCCGGGTAGGAGTGCATCCAGTCCCGCTGCCGGGCGGCGTCGGGCCCGTCGAACTCGAGGTCGCAGCCGGGCTGCGTGTAATGCGGCAGGGTCTTGCCGTCCTCGCCGACGTAGACACTGCACGAGAGAAGCCCCTCGTCAGGCCACCGGATCTCCCCAGCCTTTGACGACACCGACCCCTGAACGGGCCAGGTCCACACGGGAGTTGTCCTGCACAGACATGGCGGCATCTCCTGGTCCATCCGTCCGACGCACCTGTGGGTGGCGCCGGTTGTCGGGGGCCGGCGCGACCAGGGCCTCCCGCTCCCGCTGCTTGCGCCACTCCGGGGCCAGGACCGCCCAGATCTCCTCGTCATGGCGTACGCCCCGGTAGAGGTAGCTCTCGCGCAGCACCCCTTCGCGGACCATGCCGAGACGCTTGGCGACCTTGAGGCTGGCGGTGTTGTCGGAGCCCGCGATCCACTCCACCCGGTACATGCCGCGCTCCTCGACCGCCCAGTCGACGAGGACCCGGATCGCACGGGTGATCAGGCCGCGCCCGACCACCGTCTCCTCCAGCCAGCAGCCGACCTCGCAGTTGCCGGTCGCGGTGTCGAAGATACGGAACATGACGCCACCGACGAGGGTGCCGTCGGCCCAGATGCCGTAGAGGCGCCCGGAGTCGGCGGCGGCCTTGTCGGCGTATCGCTGCAGGAACGAGGTGGCGGACGCCAGGTCGGTGACGTGGTCCGGGAGTTCGACGAAGCGGCCGATGTGCTCGCGGCCGCGGTCCATGTGGGCCAGGAACTCCTCGGCGTTCCACGGCTCCAGGGGGCGCAGCTCAGCGCCGTCGTCACCCAGCGATATCGCGAACATCCTGCTCCTTCGGTGTGCGGTTTCCTCGGGAGGGCAGCCTAGGCTCGCCCGATGACCACTGCCCAGCCGCCACCGCCCGCCCCGCAGGCGCAGGACGCGGCGGCCGCGGCGCTCGGGCTCCGGGCTCGCGGTAGCGGCAGCGGTAGCCGTAGCGGCAGGCCGTGTCAGAATCCTGGTCGTGATCTTCCTCGTCGTCGACGCGGCGTACGAGCGGGCCTTCGCGGCGATCGACAGCGACAGCCGCAATGAAATGCTGGTGCTGGTGCTGGTGCTGGTGCTGGTGCTGGCGCTGGCGCTGGCCGACGAGACCGGCACGACCGTGCTGGGCTGCCTCCAGGCGACGTACATCCCGGGTCTCGGCAAGCACGGAGCCGAGCGGGCCCTCATCGAGGCGGTACGGGTCAGGGCGGACCGGCGCGGCGCCGGGCTGGGGCGCGAGCTGATCAAGCGGGCAGTCGAGCGCGCCCGCGAGCGTGGCTGCGCGCTGGTCCAGCTGACGAGCAACAAACGGCGTACCGAGGCACACCGCTTCTACGCGTCGCTCGGATTCGAGCGCAGCCACGACGGCTTCAAGCTCGCCCTCTGAGGCGGGGGAAAGGTCAGTCAGCCGGTGGCTGCCGCCTGCCAGGCGGTCAGGGTGAGTTCGTCCACCGTGCGCACATCGCTGCCCTCCAGCGGAAACGTCCGCGCCTTCTCGCCGGCGGCCGGGGCGATCTCAAGGGCGGACGCCTGCTGCAGTCGTCCGGTCTCGGGGTTGCTCGTCCAGGAAATAAGAGACCGCACGCTCTCGCCGGGGGCGAGGATCACCGAAGTGGGGCCCTTGTCAGTGCCCATGTACGAGGAACCGCGCTTCACCCAGACATCAAGTACCTTGCCGTCGGTTCCCCGTGCCTGAACGCTCGGGTAGCCGAAGACCTGGTAGGGATCCTTGCCGCAGTTGGTCAGGGTGAGTCCGACGGCGCGGTGGCCGAGGGCCGCCTGCACCTCGCCCATGGACACTTCGGGCTGCCCGGACGAGCAGCCGGCCGGCCCCTGCGCCTCAGCAGGAGACCCGGAGGCCGGCGGGGCAGGGGCAGGAGCAGGGGCAGCACTGGCGCTGCGTGTCGAATCCGGCTTCGGCGTGGGCCCCGGTTCCCCCTCACCCTCCGGTACGAGGAAATCGCACCCAGACAGCGCGATCACCCCCGCGACCGCCCAGGCAACTGCCGCAGCCACTGCCACACCACTTCGGCGTATGCCCACGCTCCCACTCCCCCACCTCGGTGTCACAACAAGTGCCCGCCACCGTCGACGAGCAGCACTTCGCCGGTGATGTACGCGGCGCGCGTGAGGTCGTACACCGCCTCCGCGATGTCCTCCGGCTTGCCGACCCGGCCCAGCGGCACCGCCCCCGCCACCTCGGCCATCGCCTTGTCCGCGCCCTCGATCCCGTCGAACCACGGGGTGTCGATCATGCCGGGGGCAACGGCGTTGACCCGCACCCGCGGCCCCAGGGTCTTGGCGAGCAGCTTCGTCAGGTGGTTCACGGCCGCCTTGCTGACGGCGTACGGGATGGAGCTGCCGCCCGGCCGTACGCCCGCCTGCGAGGACACGTTGACCACGCAGCCCGCGCCGCCCGGTGCGGCCCGCAGGTGCGGGGCGGCGGCCGTGATCGTCTGCCAGACGCCGATGACGTTGACGTCGAAGATGTCCCGCCAGACCTCAGGGCTCGCGGCTTCGAGATCGTGGTGCGGGATGAAACGGGTCGTACCCGCGCTGTTGACCAGGATGTCGAGGCGTCCGTACGCCGCGACCGCCTCCGCCACGAGCCGCTTCGCGTCCTCCTCCACCGCCACATCGGCCTGGACGTAACGGGCGCCGGGCAGTTCACCGGCCAGCGCCTGGCCCGCCTCGACCGAGTGGGCGGAGTTGACGATCACCCGGACTCCCGCAGCGGCGAGCCGGCGGGCGACGGCCGCGCCGATCCCCGACGACGAACCCGTCACCAGTGCCACACGCTCTTCGCTCATCGAGCAGTACCTCCCCTTGATACGGCCTGCCGCGCCCCAGCGATCATGCCAGACTGTTCAGCACTGCTTGCCGTTCACACCCAGCAAATCTAAGTGGACCTTCAGCGTCCGGCGGCCGAGACTTCCCCGTATGACCGCATCAGGCCCTTTCGGGCGCGCCCTGTGCGCAATGATCACGCCCTTCACCTCCGCCGGCGCGCTGGACCTGGACGGCGCCCAGGCGCTCGCCGGCCACCTGGTCTCCGAAGGCGGCTGCGAGGGCCTTGTGCTGAACGGCACCACCGGCGAGTCCCCGACCACCACCGACGCCGAGAAGAGCGCGCTCGTACGGGCCGTGTCCGAGGCGGTCGGCGATCGGGCGACGGTCCTCGCGGGCGTCGGCAGCGCGGACACGCGCCACACGGTCGAGCTCGCACAGGCAGCGGAACAGGCAGGCGCAGACGGCCTGTTGGTCGTCACGCCCTACTACAGCCGCCCTCCGCAGGACGCCGTGGAGGCGCACTTCCGGCGGGTCGCGGACGCGGTCGGCGTCCCGCTGATGCTGTACGACATTCCCGGTCGCACCGGCACCCGCATCGAGGTCGAGACCATGCTGCGCCTCGCCGGGCATCCGCGCATCACCGCGGTGAAGGACTGCGCGTACGACCTGCTGGGCAGCGCCACGGTCATCTCCCAAACCGCTCTCGCGTACTACTCGGGCAGCGAGGAACTCAACCTTCCGCTCTACTCGCTGGGCGGCGCGGGCTATGTCAGTACGGTCGCCAACTCCGCGCCCCGCGCGATGCGGGCGGTCCTCGACGCGTACGACGCCGGAGACACGGCCGGGGCCGCCCGGGCCCACCGGGCCGCCCTGCCGCTCATCACCCTCACGATGGCGTCGGGCCTGCCCGGCACCGTCACCACGAAGGGCCTGCTCGGCGCGCTCGGCCTGCCGGCGGGACCGGTGAGGGAACCGCTGCGGCCCGCCGACCGGGCGACGGTCGACGGGCTGCTCAAGGCGTACGAAGATCTGAACCGGAGGCCGGTTCAGCCCGACATGTAGGTCTTGCCGAGGATGGTGGCGTGCTCCAGGACATCCTCCATCGGGTCGTCGATCTGGCCCACGGAGAACAGCATCACGCGCGGCGCGTTGTGCGAGTTGTTGTGCGTCTCGTCGGCGTGCGCCGCCCCGGTCGGCAGCCCCACCGCCATGAGAACCGCTCCGCATCCGGTGATCCATCGGGCAAGTGCTCGCGCGTGGTGTGTCGTCATGCGGTTCCCTCGCCGTGCGTCTGATTCTTCGTCCGATGTGTCGACCTGCTTATCCACCCGAACGGCCCAGAGGTCACGCAAGGTCCTCCGTGAGAGTGCGGTTTACGGCCGCCAGTACGGCATACACGGAAGCGTTCAGTACGGACGTGTCCTGCCCCGCCCCCCAGCGGCAGACCCCGTCGACACGGCACTCGGCGTACGCCATGGCCGGACTGCCGGGGCCCGCGGTGGTGGCGTGGCCGGTGTAGCCGAGGATGTCCACGACGATCCCGGCGCCGGCGAGCGCGTCGGCGAAGGCGGCGAGGGGCCCGTTGCCGGTGCCTCGGTGACGGCGCGCGGGCCCGCCGTCCTTGCGCAGCTCGCACGTGAACTCATGCTGACCGGCCGCGAGTTCCGCAGTCGACCAGGAGGAGAGCGTCACCGGCCCCACATGCCCGGGCGCGAGGTACTCCGTACGGAACAGCTCCCACAGATCCTCGGGCGTGGCCTCGCGACCACTGTCGTCCGTGGCCGCCTGTACGACGCGCGAGAAGCCGGGACGCAGTCCCTGCGGCAGATCAAGGCCGTAGTGCTCATGCAGCAAGTGGGCGATGCCGCCCTTGCCGGACTGGCTGTTGACGCGGATGAGCGCCTCGTAGCTGCGTCCGACGTCGGCGGGGTCGATAGGCGACGAGGAGGTCGAACATGCGGCGCTTGCGCGGGGTGTCCATCGGCTCGGCGAGCGCCTGGTTGCCGTCGCGCAGATCGATCGGCACCCACAGCGGCGCCTGCTCGATCCGCCGCGACGGCCACGTGCGGTCGGCGTCCTTCAGCGGTACGCCGACACGCTCGTGGGCGGGGCGGTAGCGGTGGTGGGGCATGGCGGAGGAGCGCTGCCTGTTCCAGGCGGGGGCGCGGTCGAGAACAGGGCCGTGCACCGGCGGCCACTGGCCGGTGGGCACGGTCGGCGGCGGTGAAGGAAACCCTGGCCCAACTGAAGCGCCAGGGAGACGAGGCGGCTCGCCGCTAGGAGGCCCCGTCCTGCCGCTGCCGTGGCCAATTGCCGGAGGGAGGCGGCGGGCCCGGAACGCTCAGGTCGCGTCGTGCACACGCATAGAACTCATCACGCGCCCGGCTCACCTGGCTCTCGGCCTGGGCCCAGCCTTCAGAGTCAGTCCGCTGCCCTCGGGCGTACAGCTCATAAATCCACACCGATTCGTGCCACGCGCGCGGCTTTCACCGTGTCGGCATCACCGATCAGCAGTACGGATTCCCACTCCGCCGACCGCTTCGACTCGGCGTCCGCGAGCAACCGCATGCCTTCATCGACATCGATCGGATCGAGCACGGTGTGGAAGCCGCGTGCGGCTCCGAGGCGTTGTGCGATGCGTATTTGAGTCTTGAGGGCGTTGGCGTAGCCCGTATAAATCTCGAAGCGCTTCTCGTCCCAGCGCTCCGCCCGACCGCGACGCCATCGATTCCGCTCCATGAGAGCCGCCGCCGTGTACGAGCCGACAGAGCCCACCACCACACCGATCAGCGCCGGCATCTGATCCAGAAAGGCCATCCGTCCCCCCGCCTCCGCCGGCCACAATGCCGACCGTGCCGGGATCATACCTAGCCACTGAGGAGGCGGCTGGTGAAGCCGGCGGCGACGAGGGCTTCGTACGCCCCGCGCACGTCGTCCGGGACGTCCTGCTCGATGGCGAACCCGAGCTTCGGATACTCGATCACCCGCTGGAGGCCGCCGACGAGCATGTCGAGGGCAAGCTTCTCGTCACCGACGCTCTTGAGGAAGCCGTCAAAACTCAACGGCTCCGAAGCGCAGAGAACCTCCACCTGCGTCCACACCTTGCGGGCGGTGGCAAAGGAGCGCCGCTCCATGCCCGGCCTGGAGACCAGCAACACCGTGGAGGGCGTAATCCCGGCGTCGGCCAGGATCTGCCGGGAGAAGGCGATGTTCTGGCCGGTGTTCGCCGCCTCCGGCTCCAGCAGAATCGCCGAGTCAGGAACCCCGAGCTCAACCGCGCGCTCGCGGAAGTGCACGGCCTCCCCGCGCGGGAAAACGGCTGCGCTGACGCGGCGGTTGCCACCGGTGAACACAAGCGTGGGAAACAGCCCGGCGCGATACAGCTCGGCGGAGAAGGAGGCCACCCCCAGGTCGCTGCTGCCCAGACCGATCGCGACATCGACCCTCCGCAGCCGGTGCCCCATGTGGTGGTAGTCCCAGATCAGCTTCGCTTTCCTGAACTGGTCATCACTGATCACCCGCGTCACCCCTTGTTCACCGTCGCCAGGACTGACGGCCGGACACGGCCAGTAAACAGTGCCGGAGCTCAGATCCCGGTCAGCGGAATCCGGTATTGGCGGTGGGCTTACGCGTCCACGCGCAGCGAGTGGCCGATGCGCCCCACTCCACCCGTACGCTGAGCCGGGTGACGCGCTTGATCGTGGCAGCAGGTGGAGGGGGCGACGCTGTCGCCGCCGCAATGCTCGACGCCGCCCTGTACGGCGGACAGAGCCCGGCGATGATCCTCACGTACGCGTGGGACCGTCTCTTGATCGACCCAGTGCCGGGTCCACGGGGGCCGGCCAACTTCACTGGGCTCCGCCCGATCACCAGAAGCGTCCAGGTCGTGCCGGCCGACGCGAGGCCGGTAGCTCCGGCACGGTCCACTCTTCCCAGGCTGGCTGCCGAGCTGCCCCACACTTTCGCCCTCATCGACCCGCACCACGGCGCCGAGGGCATCACCCGCCAGCTCGAAGAACTCACCGAGCACCTGGCCCTTGAATCCATCGACCTCCTGGACGTCGGGGGCGACATCCTCGCCCGGGGCGACGAGCCAACTCTTCGCAGTCCACTGGGTGATGCCCTGACCCTCGCAGCCTGCTGCCAGGTCAACACCCCCGTACGACTCCTGATCGCAGGCCCCGGCCTGGACGGCGAACTACCCGCGGAGGACCTGCGCGACCGGCTGGGCCCGCTCGCCCTCACGCTCACTGCCGAGCACATCGAGCCGGTCAGCCAGGTCCTGGAATGGCACCCCTCCGACGCAACAGCGATGCTCGCGGCCACAGCCCGAGGCGTCCGCGGCCTGTGTGAAGTCAGGGACGCCGGCCTGCCGGTCCCGCTCACCGACGAAGGCCCCACGATCCACGAAGCCGACCTGGACGACGCGCTCAACCGCAACCAGCTCGCCCGAGCCATCCTCGCCACCGAAAGCCTCGCAGAGGCCGAGCAGCAAAGCCGCGAGATCTGCGGATACTCAGAGATCGACTACGAGCGCGCCAAGGCCACCCGGCTCGCCTCCCAGCCCGAACAGGAGCTCTCCCCGGAGACCACGCTCCGTCAACTCGACCGCTTCGAGGCCGAGGCCCACGACCGAGGCATCACGCACACGACGTTCCGCAGGATCACCGAAGCTCTTGGCCTCAACAGCACTCAACGCCAAGACCTCAGGGCCCTTCTGCTCAGCAGCCGCCCGGAGCAATACCAAGCGCCCCTGTGGCACATCCCAGCCAAAGCTTGAGTAGAACTTTCTCTCTCTCCGCCCTGGCCGGCCTTGCCCGGCGCTGTAACAAGTTGAGCGCCCTCCCGGGCGGTTTGGGGACCGTAGGAGGGCGCTCAGTGGGAGCTTGATCAGTTAGTTATGGGTGTGGAGGATCTCGTTCAGGCCGCCCCAGACCGCGTTGTTCGGGCGGGCCTCGACGGTGCCGGTCACCGAGTTGCGGCGGAAGAGGATGTTGCTGGCGCCGGACAGCTCGCGGGCCTTGACGATCTGGCCGTCGGGCATCGTGACGCGGGTGCCCGCCGTCACGTACAGGCCCGCCTCGACCACGCACTCGTCGCCGAGCGCGATGCCGACGCCGGCCTCGGCGCCGACCAGGCAGCGCTCGCCGATGGTGATGCGTACGTTGCCGCCGCCGGAGAGGGTGCCCATGGTGGACGCGCCGCCGCCGATGTCGGAACCGTCGCCGATGACGACACCCGCGGAGATGCGGCCCTCGACCATGGAGGTGCCGAGCGTGCCGGCGTTGAAGTTGACGAAGCCCTCGTGCATGACGGTGGTGCCGGCGGCGAGGTGCGCGCCGAGGCGGACGCGGTCGGCGTCGGCGATACGGACGCCCGACGGGGCGACGTAATCCGTCATGCGCGGGAACTTGTCCACCGAGGTCACCTGGAGGTGCAGGCCCTCGGCGCGGGCGTTCAGCCGCACCGTCTCCAGCTGGTCGACGGCGACCGGGCCGAGCGAGGTCCAGGCGACGTTCGCGAGGAGGCCGAAGACGCCGTCCAGGTTCTGGCCGTGCGGCTGGACCAGGCGGTGCGAGAGGAGGTGGAGGCGCAGGTACGCGTCGTGGGCGTCCAGCGGCTTGTCGTCGAGCGAGGCGATGACCGTACGGACGGCGACGACCTCGACGCCGCGGCGGACGTCCCGGCCGATGGCCTTCGGCGCGGAGGCGCCGAGCAGCTCGAGGGCGCGCTTGGCGGTGAGGCGCTCGGTACCGGCGGGGCCGGGCTCGTCGACGAGCTCAGGGGCGGGGAACCAGGTGTCGAGGACGGTGCCGTCCGCGGCGATGGTGGCGAGGCCGGCGGCGACGGCGCCGGTGGTGCGAGTAGCAGTCGTATCGGTCATGCCTGAACGCTAACCGGGAGTGGCACACAGAGGCGAACCGGTCCCGGATGCCGGGCGCCGGGCGGCCCCTGACCAGCCCCCGGACCGGAAATTCAGCCTGCCCGGTGCTTGAGGACCGGGGTCCGGGGCGGAGCCGCGGTTACCGGCCCGTCGGCCGTCGCATCCCGCGCCGCCGCCCGGCCCAGCCGCCCCGCCGCGATCACCGCGCCCCCCCGCCACCACCGCCAGCACCGCGCTCAGCGGCCAGAGCATGCCCGGCGCCGTCTCGTACAGGGCGCCTCCCAGCGGCGGGGCGAGGATGACGCCGCTGACCGAGACTCCGGCGTACAGGCTCTGAAAGCGGCCCTGCGCGTGGTCGGGCGCCTGATCGGTGATCGGCGACATAGGCCGTGGCCGGGGTCTTGTAAAGGATTTCGCCCGCCGTGAGCAGCAGCATCATCGCCACGGCCACGGCCACGGAGGCTCCCAGCGACAGCACTCCGTATCCCAGGCCGACCAGGACCAGGCCGACGCCGATGATCGTCAGGGGCGCGCGCCTGCGCAGGACCAAGGTCGCCGGGAGTTCCAGGCAGAGGATCATCGCTCCGTTGATCGCGATCAGCCAGCCGTACGCTCGGGGTGTCCATCCCGTGGTCACCAAGGAAGACCGGGACGGTCGAGAACACCTGCCGGTAGACGATGTCCGCGGCGTCAGCCGGCTGAAGCGGCTGACGCTGGTGGTCGAGCGGGACCGTACGATCCGCCACCGGCTCAGCCGATGACGCGCCCCAGCATCTCCCGCGCGTACGCCGCGTCGTACTCCGCCCCCGTCAGCAGCACCTGAAGGCAGATCCCGTCCATCAGCGCGACCAGCGCCCGCGCCGTGACCGGATCGGTGCGCCGCGCCAGCTGCTCGGCCAGGCCCGCGCACCACTCGGCGGCGACGGGACGCAGGGCCGGCCGGCGCAGCGCGGCCAGGTAGAGCTCGTACTCCAGCTCCACTCCGGTACGGTCCCCGGCCATCCACTCCCCCAGCAACTGGGCGAGTTCTTCGGCGAGATCGGAGCGCGGATCCTCCAAGGCGCCGCGCGCGCTCACCGCCTTCGCGAAGCCTTCGCTGGCCTGCCGCAGCGCGGCGACCATGAGCTCGTCGAGGGTCTTGAAGTGGTACGTCGTCGAGCCGAGCGGCACATCGGCCTCGGCCGCGGCGGACCGGTGGCTCAGCCCCGCGATGCCTTTGCGTCCGACGATCCGTATCGCGGCGTCGATGATCCGCTGGCGGCGCTCGGGGTCGTAACGGCGAGCCATCAGTAGCGGTCCATCAGTAACAGCCCATCAGTGCGCGCCGCCCAGGTTGAGCAGGACGACGCCGACGATGACCAGGCCGATCCCCGCCAGCTTGACGGCGTTCGCCGACTCCCCCAGGAAGAACATGCCGATGGCGGCGACGGCCGCCGTGCCGACGCCCGCCCAGATCGCGTAGGCGGTGCCGACGGACATGGATTTGAGGGTCTGCGCGAGCAACGTGAAAGCGAGCAGATAGCCGACGGCCGTGCCCAGCGAGGGCCACAACTTGGTGAATCCGTCGCTGTACTTCATGGCCGTGGTCCCGGCCACCTCCGCCGCGATGGCCGCGGTCAGCAGTACGTAGGGCGAGGGCATGCGTACGAGTGTACACATCACTGTGTACAGCCGTACGTATCCCCGCGCGCCCAAACTCCGTTCCGGCGGGCGACAGCCACCGGATACGGTGTACCGCCCGGTCAGGGCCTGAAAACGTAACGGAGTGAATGTGGCGCACGATTCGGGATGGAACGGCCCCCACGCCGGCGGACCGCACGCAGGACCCCCGCCACCCCCACCGCCCGGCTGGGGCGGCGGCGGATGGATGCCGCCTCCCCAGCCGCCCAAGCCGGGCGTGATACCGCTCGCCCCGCTGAGCGTGGGGGACATCCTCGGCGGCACCTTCTCGACGATGGGCCGGCACTGGAAGCAGTTGTTCGGCATAGCCGTGCTGGCGTACGGCGGTGCGTTCGTGGTGCTGGGCGCGGCCCTGGCGGTCGGATACGCCGCCACGCGCGACATCCTGGACAGGGCGTTCGACTCCGGCTCGTACGACGACCACTTCGACTCCGGTGACGCGTGGTCGCTGGGCATCTCCTTCGGCGTCGTCTCACTCGTGGCACTGCTGGCCATGATCGTCGCCACAGCGACCATCCACGCCGCCTGCCCCGCGGTACTCCAGGACGCGGTCCTCGGCCGCCGTACGACCTTCGGCGCGGTGTGGCGCCGTGCCTGGCCCCGGGTCCCCGCCGTGATCGGCACGATGCTGCTGCCCTGGCTCGCCGCGGTGCTCGTGATGGCCATCTTCATGGCCAGTTACGTCTTTTTGATCGTGACGGTTGTGTCGTCCGACGCGAGCCCGGGGTGGGCCGTGCTGGGCTTCTTGCTGATGCTCGCGATCATGCCGGTGGCCGCCTGGCTGTGGGTGCTGTTCAGCCTGGCCCCGGCCGCCGTCGTCTTCGAGTCCCAGGGCCCCGTCGCCGCGCTGCGGCGCTCGGCCCTGCTGGTGAAGGGCTCCTGGTGGCGGATCTTCGGCATCAGCCTGCTGGGTTACCTCATCGCCACAGTCGCGGGGTACATCATCCAGTTCCCGCTCACGATCATCGGCATGATGACCAGCTTGCCCGGTATGTCGAGCATGGGACCGGATCCCAGTGCCACGGAAACTCTCGCCGCGATGGGCTCCTACATGGCGTTCATCCTCGTCGGCAGCGTCATCACCCAGATCATCGCCGCCGTCCTGCCGCAGCTGGTGAACAGCCTGCTGTACGTCGACCAGCGCATCCGCAGGGAGAACCTGGGCCCGGCCCTCGCCGAGGCGGCGGCAGCCCGATAGCCACCGGCACAGCGAAGAGGCCCCCGGCGCGATGCCGGGGGCCTCTCCACTGCCGTCTACTGATCTCAGACGTTGAAGCCGAGCGCGCGAAGCTGCTCGCGGCCGTCGTCCGTGATCTTGTCCGGACCCCACGGCGGCATCCAGACCCAGTTGATCTTCAGCTCGTTGACGATGCCCTCGGTCGCCGACTTCGCCTGGTCCTCGATGACGTCGGTCAGCGGGCAGGCCGCGGACGTCAGCGTCATGTCGAGCGTGGCGATGTTGGAGTCGTCGATGTGGACGCCGTAGATCAGGCCGAGGTTGACGACGTCGATGCCCAGCTCGGGGTCGACCACGTCGTACAGCGCCTCGCGAACCTCCTCCTCGGTGGCCGGCTTGGTCGTCACGACCTCGGTCTCGCCCTCGGTGGATGTCGCAGCGGTGGGTGTCGCGTTCTCGCTCATGCGGTCTTCCTCTCGGCGCTCTCGCCCAGTGCCTGGGCCGTCGCGTCCTTCCATGCCATCCAGCTCAGCAGAGCACATTTCACCCGCGCCGGATACTTCGAGACACCGGCGAACGCGACCGCGTCCTCCAGTACCTCCTCCATCGCGTCGTCCGGCTCGATCTGGCCCTTGGACTGCATCAGCTCCAGGAAGGTCGCCTGGATCTTCTGTGCCTCGGCCAGCTCCTTGCCGACCAGCAGATCATTCAGCACGGAGGCGCTGGCCTGGCTGATGGAGCAGCCCTGGCCCTCGTACGAGACGTCGGCGATGGTCGCACCGTCGTACTTCACGCGCAGCGTGATCTCGTCGCCGCACGTCGGGTTGACGTGGTGCACCTCGGCGTCGCCGTCCCGCAAGCCCCGCCCGTGCGGGTGCTTGTAGTGATCCAGGATGACTTCCTGGTACATCGAATCAAGCTTCACGATCCCCAGCCCTTAACCGAAGAAGTTCCGGACGTGCTCCAGGCCGTCGACCAGGGCGTCGACCTCGGCCGGCGTGGAGTACAGATAGAACGACGCTCGCGTGGTCGCAGGAATTCCGTACCGCAGGCAGACGGGCCGCGCGCAGTGGTGTCCGACCCGGACCGCGATGCCGAGCTCGTCGAGAACCTGGCCCACGTCGTGCGGGTGGATGTCGCCCAGCACGAAGGAGATCGTCGCCCCGCGGTCCTCGGCCGTCGTCGGGCCGATGATCCGCAGACCCTCGACCTCGCTGAGCCGCTTGACCGCGTACTCGGTGATCGCGTGCTCGTGCGCGGCGATCTTGTCCATGCCGATCGCGGTGAGGTAGTCCACGGCCGCGCCGAGGCCGACGGCCTGGGCGATCGGGGGCGTACCCGCCTCGAACTTGTGCGGAGCCGGAGCGTACGTCGACGAGCTCATCGACACGGTCTCGATCATCTCGCCGCCGCCGAGGAACGGCGGAAGGTCCTCCAGCAGCTCCTGGCGGCCCCAGAGCACACCGATGCCGGTCGGGCCGACCATCTTGTGTCCGGTGAAGGCCACGAAGTCGGCCTGCAGCGCCTGTACGTCGAGCACCATGTGCGGCGCCGCCTGCGAGGCGTCGATGCACACGAGCGCGCCGACCTCCTGCGCCCGGCGGATGATCGCGTCGACCGGGTTGATCGTACCCATGATGTTCGAGACCAGCGTGAAGGAGACGATCTTCGTCTTCTCGGTGATGATCTCGTCGATGTTGGACAGGTCGAGGCGGCCGTCGTCGGTGATGCCGAACCACTTCAGCTTCGCGCCGGTGCGCTGCGAGAGCAGCTGCCACGGCACGATGTTGGAGTGGTGCTCCATCTCCGTGATGACGATCTCGGTCTCGGCGTCCACGCGGTAGGGCTCGTCGGCCCAGCCCAGCATGTTCGCCACGAGGTTGAGCGACTCGGAGGCGTTCTTCGTGAAGATGACCTCGTCGCGGCTCGGCGCGTTGATGAAGGCGGCGACCTTGTCGCGGGCGCCCTCGTACAGCGCCGTGGCCTCCTCGGCGAGCACGTGGACGCCGCGGTGGACGTTGGCGTTGCTCTGCTCGTAGTACGCGTTCAGCGCGTCGAGGACCTGGCGCGGCTTTTGCGAAGTCGCCGCGTTGTCCAGGTAAACGATCTTCTTCCCGTCGTGGACCACACGATCCAGGATGGGGAAGTCCTTGCGGATCGCCTCGGTGTCGAGAAGGCCCGGCAGCTGTGTCACGCGGTTACGCCACCCTTCGTGTACTTCTCGTAGCCCTCGGCCTCGAGCTCGTCGGCGAGCTCCGGGCCGCCGGACGCCGCGATCCTGCCGTTGGCGAAGACGTGGACGAAGTCCGGCTTGATGTAGCGCAGGATGCGCGTGTAGTGCGTGATCAGCAGCGTGCCGACCTCGCCGGTCGCGTGGACGCGGTTGACGCCCTCGGAGACCTGGCGAAGGGCGTCGACGTCGAGGCCGGAGTCGGTCTCGTCGAGGATCGCGATCTTCGGCTTGAGGAGTTCCAGCTGAAGGATCTCGTGGCGCTTCTTCTCACCGCCGGAGAAGCCCTCGTTGACGTTGCGCTCGGCGAAGGCCGGGTCCATCTGGAGGGTCTCCATGGCCGTCTTGACCTCCTTCACCCAAGTACGCAGCTTGGGGGCCTCGCCGCGGATCGCCGTCGCCGACGTACGCAGGAAGTTGGAGACCGAGACGCCGGGGACCTCGACCGGGTACTGCATGGCGAGGAACATGCCGGCGCGGGCACGCTCGTCGACGGTCATCTCCAGCACGTCCTCGCCGTCGAGCGTGACGGTGCCGCTGGTGATCGTGTACTTGGGGTGACCCGCGATCGAGTACGCGAGGGTGGACTTGCCGGAGCCGTTGGGGCCCATGATGGCGTGGGTCTCGCCCTGCTTCACGGTCAGGTCGACGCCCTTGAGGATCTCCTTCGTGGCGTTGTCGGCCTCGACGGAGACGTGCAGGTCGCGGATTTCAAGCGTTGCCATGGGTGTCTCAAGACTCCTGGGTGACGGAGACGAGCACATCGTCCCCTTGGATCTTTACGGGGTATACGGGGACGGGGCGCGTCGCGGGAAGGCCGGAGGGCTTGCCGGTGCGGAGGTCGAAGCTCGAGCCGTGCAGCCAGCACTCGATCATGCAGTCCTCCACCTCGCCCTCCGAGAGGGAGACGTTCGCGTGCGAGCAGATGTCGTTGATCGCGTACACCTCGCCCTCGGTACGGACGACGGACACCGGGGTGCCGTCGAGCTCCACCCGTTTCGGGGTGTCGTCCTCCAGCTCACTCAGCGCACAGGCTTTGACGAAGGCCATCAGACGGACGCCTCCAGCTCCGCGTCGATCTTGGCGAGGAGGCGTTCCTCGACGTCGGGCAGACCGATCTGCTGGACGAGCTCGGCGAAGAAGCCGCGGACGACGAGGCGGCGGGCCTCACCGGCCGGGATGCCGCGCGACATGAGGTAGAAGAGCTGCTCGTCGTCGAAGCGGCCGGTCGCCGAGGCGTGGCCGGCGCCGACGATCTCGCCGGTCTCGATCTCCAGGTTCGGCACGGAGTCGACGCGCGCACCGTCCGTGAGGACGAGGTTGCGGTTCAGCTCGTACGTGTCCGTGCCCTCGGCGGCGGCCTGGATCAGCACGTCGCCGATCCACACGGCGTGCGCGCCGTCGCCCTGGAGCGCGCCCTTGTAGGCGACGTTCGACTTGCAGTGCGGAGTGTTGTGGTCGACCAGAAGGCGGTGCTCCTGGTGCTGGCCCGCGTCGGTGAAGTACAGGCCGAAGAGCTCGGCCTCGCCGCCGGTGCCGGCGTACTGCACCTGGGGGCTGAGGCGTACCAGGTCACCGCCGAAGGTCACCACGACCGACTTGAAGGAGGCGTCGCGGCCGATCCGCGCGTTGTGCTGCGAGACGTGCACGGCCGTGTCGTCCCAGTCCTGGACGGACACGACGGTCAGCTTCGCGCCGTCGCCGACGACGAAGTCGACGTTGGCGGCGAGCACGGCGTCACCGGTGTGGTCGATGACGACGACAGCCTCGGCGAAGGCGCCCAGCTCGACGACCTGGTGGCCGTAGGCGGTGCCACCCTCGCCGTGCACGGCGATCCGGATCGGCTCGGTCAGTACGGCTTCCTTGGGCACCGAGACGACCGAGGCCTTCTCGAAGGAGGTGTACGCCTGAGCGGCCACGCGGTCCACCGGGGTGCCGGCCTTGCCGAGCCGCGCGTCGGAGCGGTCCACCGTCTCGACGGTGACGCCCTCGGGGGCCGTCACCTCGACGGTGAGTACGCCGCCGGCCTCGGCGGTGCCGTCGTGCAGCCCGCGCAGGCGCTCCAGCGGCGTGAAGCGCCACTCCTCCTCGCGGCCGTGCGGAACCGGGAAGTCCGCTACGTCGAAGGACGGCGGGGCGCTCATGCGCGTGGCGACGGTGGACTCGGCGGCCACCGCGATGGACCCGGCGGTCGTGGAGCCCACCGGAATGTTCTGAGCCTCAGCCATGGCTGTCGTAGTGCTCTCTCTCTGGGTCAAGGAATCTGTCGCTGCGAGGGTCCGGTGCTAACCGACCGAACCCTCCATCTGCAGCTCGATCAGCCGGTTGAGCTCCAGGGCGTACTCCATCGGCAGCTCCTTGGCGATCGGCTCGACGAAGCCGCGGACGATCATCGCCATGGCCTCGAACTCGGTCATGCCGCGGCTCATCAGGTAGAAGAGCTGGTCGTCGGAGACCTTGGAGACGGTCGCCTCGTGGCCCATGGACACGTCGTCCTCGCGCACGTCGACGTACGGGTACGTGTCCGAGCGGGAGATCGTGTCGACGAGCAGCGCGTCACAGAGCACGTTGGACTTCGAGCCCGCGGCGCCCTCGCCGATCTCGACGAGACCGCGGTAGGAGGTCCGGCCGCCGCCTCGCGCCACCGACTTGGAGACGATGTTGGAGGAGGTGTTCGGCGCCATGTGGACCATCTTGGAGCCGGCGTCCTGGTGCTGGCCCTCGCCCGCGAAGGCGATCGACAGGGTCTCGCCCTTGGCGTGCTCGCCCATCAGGTAGACGGCCGGGTACTTCATCGTCACCTTGGAGCCGATGTTGCCGTCGACCCACTCCATGGTCGCGCCCTCGTACGCCACGGCGCGCTTGGTGACCAGGTTGTAGACGTTGTTCGACCAGTTCTGGATGGTCGTGTAGCGGCAGCGGCCGCCCTTCTTCACGATGATCTCGACGACGGCGCTGTGCAGCGAGTCGGAGGAGTAGATCGGGGCGGTGCAGCCCTCGACGTAGTGAACGTAGGCGTCCTCGTCGACGATGATCAGCGTCCGCTCGAACTGGCCCATGTTCTCCGTGTTGATACGGAAGTAGGCCTGGAGCGGGATGTCGACGTGCACACCCTTCGGCACGTAGATGAACGAGCCACCGGACCACACGGCCGAGTTCAGCGACGCGAACTTGTTGTCACCGACCGGGATGACCGTGCCGAAGTACTCCTGGAAGAGCTCCGGGTGCGTCTTCAGCGCGGTGTCCGTGTCGAGGAAGATGACGCCCTGCTCCTCCAGGTCCTCACGGATCTGGTGGTAGACGACCTCGGACTCGTACTGGGCCGCGACACCGGCGACGAGGCGCTGCTTCTCCGCCTCGGGGATGCCGAGCTTGTCGTACGTGTTCTTGATGTCCTCGGGCAGGTCCTCCCAGGACTCCGCCTGCTTCTCCGTCGAGCGCACGAAGTACTTGATGTTGTCGAAGTCGATGCCCGACAGGTCGGCGCCCCAGCTCGGCATGGGCTTCTTGCCGAACAGCTTGAGGCCCTTCAGCCGCAGCTTCAGCATCCACTCAGGCTCGTTCTTCTTCGCCGAGATGTCGCGGACGACTTCCTCGGAGAGGCCGCGCTTGGCCGTGGCGCCTGCCGTGTCGGAGTCGGCCCAGCCGAATTCGTACGTACCCAGGCCCTCGAGTTCGGGGTGGGCAGTCTCCGTGGGGAGAGTCATGCGGGGTTCCTCCCGGCCGTACTTGCAGAAGATGCTGAATTTGCGGTTTGTGTGCTCTGTGCTGTGCTGCTGCTGCGCGGAATGAACGTCGTGCACACCCCGTCGCCGTGGGCGATGGTGGCCAGACGCTGCACATGCGTCCCGAGCAGTTCGGAGAAGAGCTCGGTCTCCGCCTCGCACAGCTGCGGATACTGCTCGGCGACATGGGCGACCGGGCAGTGGTGCTGGCAGAGCTGCTCTCCGACCGGTGCGTTACGCGCCGTAGCAGCGTACCCGTCGGCCGACAAGGCCCTGGCAAGCGCCTCGGTCCGCTCCTCGGGGGCGGCCGCCTCCACCACTTCCCGGTACGCCCCAGCCTGGGCGGCGAACCGGGCGCGGGCAAACGCGGCGACTGCCGCCTCGCCCTTCTCGCCGCCGCCGGCCGCCTGAGAGATCCAGTGCAGGGCGTCGGCCGCGAGCTTGTCGTAGGACTGGTCGAAGGCGTCCCTGCCGCAGTCGGTGAGCGCGAAGACCTTGGCCGGCCTGCCCCGGGTCCTGGCGCCGTACACGCGCTGCTCGCGGGGCTCGACGACGTTCTCGGCGACGAGCGAGTCGAGGTGGCGGCGGACGGCGGCCTGGGTCAGACCGAGGCGTTTCGCGAGATCGGCGGCGGTGGACGGGCCGTGGTCCAGGACTGACCGCGCGATCCGGTTGCGCGTCGAGCGCTCACCGGTCGCGAGCTCCTCCTGGGGAGGCTCAGTCGAACTCACACCGTATTTCACAACGCCATTGTTGCGTAATTCCTCAGAGCGTGACAACCCACGTCCTGATCAAGCTCCGGTGGGCTGCATCACTTAGGCACACCTAACTTGACCTGCGGAAATGATCAAAACGAAGGGAAGAGGCGCGCGCCCGCCGACGACGGACGGCGCGGGAACGGAACGGATCTTTCGGTCACTCCGACCGAGTTGACGGTCCTTGACCAGGGGGTTTCCGTCGTTGACGGGAGCCCCCGGCCCACCGGCACCGGCGCCCTCTCTAGACTTCCTGGCATGAGAAGCGAGACCGTCCAGGTCGCCGTCCAGGTCTCAGGACTGGTCAAGCGGTACGGAGACAAAACCGCGGTCGACGGCCTCGACCTGGAGGTCCGTCCGGGCGCGGTCACCGCCGTCCTCGGTCCCAACGGTGCCGGAAAGACCACGACCATCGAGACCTGCGAGGGCTACCGCAGGCCGGACGCCGGGACCGTACGCGTCCTCGGCCTCGACCCGGTCGCCGACGCGGCCGAGCTGCGCCCCCGGATCGGGGTGATGCTCCAGTCCGGCGGCGTGTACTCGGGGGCCAGGGCCGACGAGATGCTGCGCCACGTGGCGAAACTGCACGCGAACCCCCTGGACGTCGACGCGCTCATAGAACGCCTGGGCCTCGACAGCTGCGGCCGTACGACGTACCGGCGCCTGTCGGGCGGCCAGCAGCAGCGGCTCGCGCTGGCGATGGCCGTCGTCGGCCGCCCCGAGCTGGTCTTCCTGGACGAACCGACCGCCGGCCTCGACCCGCAGGCCCGCCGTTCCACCTGGGAACTCGTCGGCGAGCTCCGAAAGGACGGCGTCACGGTCGTCCTCACCACCCACTTCATGGACGAGGCCGAACAGCTCGCCGACGACGTCGCCATCATCGACGGGGGCCGGGTCATCGCCCAGGGCAGCCCGGAAGAGCTGTGCCGCGGCGGCGCCGAGAACACGTTGCGCTTCACCGGGCGCCCCGGGCTCGACGTCGCGTCGCTGCTCAAGGCGCTGCCCATGGACACTCTGGCGGCCGAGCTGACGCCGGGGACGTACCGGATCACCGGCAAGGTCGACCCTCAGCTGCTGGCCACCGTCACCTCCTGGTGCGCGCAGCACGGCGTGATGCCGGACGGCATTTCTGTCGAGCGGCACTCCCTGGAGGACGTCTTTCTCGAGCTGACCGGTAAGGACCTCCGTTCATGAGCATCGGTACTTACACACCCCGGCCCGGAGCCGCCCCGCTCCCCCGGATGATCGCGGCGCAGACGGCCTTCGAAACGAAGATGCTGCTGCGCAACGGCGAGCAGCTGCTGCTGACGGTGATCATCCCGGCGCTGCTGCTGGTGTTGTTCTCGGCGGTGGACATCATCGATACGGGTGCCGGCAAGTCGGTCGACTTCCTGGCCCCCGGCATCCTGGCGCTGGCCGTCATGTCCACGGCTTTCACCGGTCAGGCCATCGCGACCGGCTTCGAGCGCCGGTACGGCGTGCTGAAGCTGCTGGGCACCTCTCCGCTGCCCCGCTGGGCGCTGATGACAGCGAAGACGCTGTCGGTGCTCGTCACCGAGGTACTGCAGGTAGTCCTTCTCACGGTGATCGCCTTCGGCCTCGGCTGGTCCCCGCACGGCAACCCCTTCGCCGTGTTCCTGCTCCTCGTCCTCGGTACGGCGGCCTTCTCCGGTCTCGGCCTGCTGATGGCCGGCACGCTCAAGGCCGAGGCGACGCTGGCGGCCGCCAACCTGGTCTTCCTGCTGCTGCTGGTGGGCGGTGGCGTGATCGTGCCGCTCGACAAGTTCCCCGAGGCGGTCCAGTCGGCCCTCGGACTGCTGCCGATCTCGGCCCTGTCGGACGGCCTGCGCGACGTGCTCCAGCACGGCGCGGCCATCCCCTGGAGCAATCTCGGGATCCTGGCGGTGTGGGCGGTTCTGGGGCTGGGCGCGGCGGCCCGTTTCTTCCGCTGGGAGTGAGAAACGCCCCCTTCCGCCCCCCTCGTGAATTCCTGCACAAGCCCCGTCCTACGATGGTTCCCGTGTTGACCCCCCTCGCCCTCATCGCGCGGCGCTGGACGCCCACCCCCCGTACGCTCCAGCGCGCCGCGCTCTCCGCCGTCGTGATGAGCGTCTTCATCATCGTCACGGGCGGCGCGGTACGGCTGACCAGCTCCGGCCTCGGCTGCGACACCTGGCCCAAGTGCACCGACGACAGCCTCTTCGCGACGCCCGAACAGGGCATCCACGGCGCGATCGAGTTCGGCAACCGCATGCTGACGTACGTCCTGTCGGCCGCGGTCGGCTGGGCGATCATCGCGGCGCGGTCCACGAAGCCGTGGCGGCGCGGTCTCACCCGCCTCGGCTGGGCGCAGTTCTGGATCGTGATGGGCAACGCCGTCCTCGGCGGCATCACGGTCTGGGCGGGCCTGAACCCCTGGACCGTCGCCGGTCACTTCCTCCTCGCCAACGCCCTGCTCACGGTCGCCGTGATCACCTGGCAGCGCACCCGCGAGGGCGACACCGCCCCCCGGCCGCGCGTCCCGCGCCCCGTCCGCAAGCTGTCCTGGGCGGTCGTCATCACCTCCGGGCTGCTGATCGCCCTGGGCACGGCGGTGACCGGCTCGGGAAAGCACGCCGGTGACAGCAGCGACGTACCGCGCATGCCGTGGGACTGGATCGACGCCGCCCACGTGCACGCGGCGGCCGCCTGGGTCGTCTGCGCGCTGGCCATCGCCATGTGGTTCGTCCTGCGCGTGGTGGACGCCCCGGACGACACCCGGGCGCGCGCCCGCGACCTGCTGATCGTCCTGCTCGCGCAGGGCGGCATCGGTTACGTCCAGTTCTTCACCGGGGTCCCCGAGATCCTGGTCGGCATCCACATGCTCGGCTCGTCCCTGATGTGGATCGCGGTGTTGCGCCTGGCGCTCAGCCTGCGCGAGCGCCCGCTCGAGGCCCCGGCTTCGCTTCCCGCCCAGCCGGGCTCAGCAGCGGTGTCCGCCACCGTCTGACAGCCCGTCGGTCAGTCCGTAGACGCGGCGGGCATTGCCCGCCGCGATCATCCCGGCGACCCGCTCGGCGTCCACCCGCGACCACGCGCCGTCGCCGACCCAGCCGCCGAGCACCCTGTTCAGCGCCTCGCGGAACAGCCGCGCGCCCACCACATGCAGTTCCGGCAGGCCGCGCGCGCCGCTGGAGAAGAGCAGCTTGCCGAAGGGCGCGAGCTCCAGGATCTCCGCGAGTACGGCCGCCGCCCGCGCCCCCGTGTGCGCCAGTGCGGGGCCCAGGTCGGCGTACACATGCGGGAAGACGCTCGCCAGATGTGCGGCGTGACGGTGGTACGGATAGCCGTGCAGCAGCACCAGATCCGTGCCGAGTCCGGCCGTCGCGGCGGCGAAGTCGGTGAGCAGCATCGGGTCCGTACGGTCGATGCGCAGCCCGGGGCCCGCCGTCCCGGCCTGGAGTTGCAGGGGCAGCCCGGAGGCGACGGCGATCCACAGCAGATGGCGCAGCACCACCGGATCGGTGAGCTTGCCGCCGGCCCGGCGCCCTCCCAGCCAGCGCCCCACTGCCCCGCGCACCTCGCCGGGGCCCGGCGGATGCGGCGCGAGGGCGAGTCCTTGCCGTACGCCTGCCACGGAGGTGAAGGCCACGGCGGATCCGGCCGCGCTGTGCACGGCCTCGGCGAGGTTGGCGAGGAAGCTGTCGACGGTGCCGGAGGTGTCGGCGACCTGCTCGGCGAGCAGTTCCAGCCGTACGATCTCCCGGGCCTGGGCCGCTCCGGCCGCCGCGATCTCACCCGGCCCGGTGAGGTCGCCCGGCAGTCCGGTGTCCACCAGATAGGTGGAGATCCCGCTGCCCCTGAGCAGCCGCCGACCGGTCTCCAGTACGCCCAGTTCCCTGCGGCGCGCGAGATAGCGGGCAGGCGGGCAGTGCGGTTCGAGGCCGAGGAGGGGCGGGCACCAGCGGCGTACGGCGAAGCCCGTCTGCGTGTCGAAGAACGTGGTGCCGGGCGCGGGTTGCGCGGGGGTCCTGCCGAGGTAGGTCTCGAAGGTGCCGAGACCCAGCTCCGTACGGAGGACTCCATGGCAGTACTGGTCCACCAGGGAAGGCGTTTCGATCATCCGGGGCTCCTGTGGTGGACGTACTTCCACAGGCTCTAACGGGTGACCCCCGCGTCAGGTGTTGCTCAAGTGCCGTCAGGCGTTGGACGGGCCGCCGATCTGGATACCGGCCATCCGGCTCCACTCGTACGGTCCGGTGCGGACCTTGGCCGCGAAGTCGCCGTCGAAGGACTCGTGGAGCGTGATCCCGGCCTTCTCGGCGGCGCTCTGCGCGACAGCGTGCGTGGGGGCCACCAGGTCGCCCCAGCCGCCGTCCTCGCCGACGAGCACGATGCGCGTACCCCTCTGTCCGAGGTAGGCGAGCTGTCCCTCGGCGCCGCCGTGCTGCTTGGCGAAGGCGGTTATCTGCTTGGCGAGCTTCGCCACCTTGCGCTCTGCCTGCTTCGTGTCTGCCATAAGCACGATGCTACCCATCGGTAGATCGGCGGTCCATAGCAGGCGGTCTAGCGCAGGAAGGGGTCCACCGCGACCGCGACGAAGAGCAGCGAGACATAGGTGATCGACCAGTGGAACAGCCGCATCTCCTTGAGCTTTGCGCCGGTCACCCCGGACTTCGCCCGGGACTGGAGCCCGTGCGCCTCCTTGAGCCACCAGCCGCCGGCCACGACGGCGACCGTCGTGTAGAACCAGCCGGTGTAACCCAGCGGAGTCAGCAGCAGCGAGACGGCGACCATGACCCAGCTGTACGCGACGATCTGGCGGGCCACGACCGTGTTGGTGGCGATGACGGGAAGCATGGGGACGCCCACCCGCGCGTAGTCCTCCTTCACCTTCATCGACAGCGGCCAGTAGTGCGGCGGCGTCCAGAAGAAGATGACCATGAAGAGGATGACGGCGGCCCAGGACATCGAGTTGGTGACCGCGGACCAGCCGATGAGGACCGGAAGGCAGCCCGCGATGCCGCCCCAGACGATGTTCTGCGCGGTGCGCCGCTTGAGGATCATCGTGTAGACGACGACGTAGAAGAGGAGCGCTCCGAGCGACAGCGCGGCGGACAGCCAGTTGACCAGCAGGCCGAACCAGAGCGTCGAGATCACGGCCAGGCTGATGCCGAAGACGAGGCATTCGGCGGGGCTCACCATGCCGGTGACCAGTGGACGCTGCGACGTACGGTCCATCAGCGCGTCGATGTCGCGGTCGATGTACATGTTCAGCGCGTTGGCGCCGCCGGCGGACAGGTATCCGCCGAGGCAGGTGACCAGGACCAGCCACAGGTCGGGCACGCCCTGCTCGGCCAGGAACATCACCGGGACGGTGGTGATCAGCAGCAGTTCGATGATCCGCGGCTTGGTCAGTGCCACGAACGCTTTGACCCGGGCTCCGAATGGCCGATGGCCCCCCGGGCTGGGAGTCAAGGCGACCCCTGCGGGTCGGGACTCGACGGCCGTCACGCACACCCCTGACAGAGAAATCCAGCAAGCTCCGGACACGTGAAGGCCCGGTAAAGACTTGCGCGTACCACGCCACTCTAGACGTTGCCCAGACGTCGATCTCCGCCGGGGTCCGGTCGTGTTGAGCAGCGCCGGGACGGCGTCCGTACATACCGAGGTGAACGCCAGGAGGCGAAGTCCTTCACCCGCCCGCACGCTGGGCTGTGTCCGCTTTTATCCGAGGCCGTCCAAGCCCTGGACCCGAAAAGAAGCGTGTTCTCGCGGGGGTAGGCTCGACTACGCCCGGTGCGCTACCAGTCGCCGGGATTCGACATGTGGAGAGGAGCCCTGACTCAGGGTGAGCACCAAGCCGACCACCACAGATCTCGAGTGGACCGAATTGGACCAGCGGGCTGTCGATACCGTCCGCGTCCTGGCCATGGATTCCGTACAGAAGGTCGGCAACGGCCACCCTGGTACGGCCATGAGCCTCGCCCCGGCCGCGTATGTACTGTTCCAGAAGCTGATGCGGCACGACCCCAGTGACGCCAACTGGACCGGTCGCGACCGTTTCGTCCTCTCTCCCGGTCACTCCAGCCTGACGCTCTACATCCAGCTCTACATGGCCGGCTACGGCCTGGAGCTGGACGACCTGAAGGCGTTCCGCACCTGGGGCAGCCTGACGCCGGGTCACCCCGAGCACGGGCACACGACCGGTGTGGAGACCACGACCGGCCCGCTGGGCCAGGGCATCGCCAACGCCGTGGGCATGGCGATGGCCGCCCGCTACGAGCGCGGTCTGTTCGACCCGGAGGCCGCCCCGGGCACCTCCCCGTTCGACCACACCATCTGGTCGATCGTCTCCGACGGCGACCTGGAGGAGGGCATCTCGGCCGAGGCGTCCTCGCTCGCGGGCCACCAGAAGCTCGGCAGCATCGTCGCTCTGTACGACGACAACCACATCTCGATCGAGGGCGACACCGAGACCGCCTTCTCCGAGGACGTGCTGAAGCGGTACGAGGCGTACGGCTGGCACGTCCAGCGCATCGAGCAGGACGCCAACGGCGACTTCGACGTCAAGGCCCTGTACGCGGCCCTGAAGGCGGCGCAGGACGAGACCGAGCGCCCATCGATCATCGCGGCGCGCACGATCATCGCCTGGCCCGCCCCGAACGCCCAGGGCACCGAGGCCTCGCACGGCTCGGCGCTGGGCGAGGACGAGATCGCGGCCACCAAGCGCGTGCTGGGCTTCGACCCCGAGCAGCACTTCCAGGTCGACGACGACGTCTTCGCGCACGTGCGCAAGGCGGCCGACCGCGGCCGCGAGGAGCACGCCGCCTGGGACAAGAAGTTCCAGGAGTGGCGCGACGCCAACGCGGAGCGCGCCGCCACGTTCGACCGCATCGCCGCGGGCGAGCTGCCCGAGGGCTGGGAGAAGTCGCTTCCCGTCTTCGAGGCCGGCAAGGCCGTCGCGACCCGTGCCGCTTCCGGCAAGGTCCTCCAGGCGCTCGGCGCGGTCATCCCCGAGCTGTGGGGCGGCTCCGCCGACCTCGCCGGCTCGAACAACACGACGATCGACAAGACGTCGTCGTTCCTGCCGGCCGACAACCCGCTGCCCGAGGCGAACCCGTACGGCCGTACGGTCCACTTCGGCATCCGCGAGCACGCCATGGGCTCGACGATGAACGGCATCGCGCTGCACGGCAACACCCGCATCTACGGCGGCACCTTCCTGGTGTTCTCCGACTACATGCGCCCCGCCGTCCGCCTCGCCGCGCTGATGAAGCTGCCCGTGACGTACGTCTGGACGCACGACTCCATCGGTCTGGGCGAGGACGGCCCGACGCACCAGCCGGTCGAGCACATGGCCGCGCTGCGTGCCATCCCCGGCCTGAACATGGTCCGTCCGGCCGACGCCAATGAGACGGCGATCGCCTGGCGCGAGATCCTGCGCCGCCACGACGCTCCGCACGGTCTGGCGCTGACCCGCCAGGGCGTGCCGACGTACGAGTGCAACGAGGATGCCGCGCGCGGTGGTTACGTCCTCTTCGAGGCCGAGGGCGGTCAGCCGCAGGTCGTGCTGATCGGCACCGGCTCCGAGGTGCAGCTCGCCGTCGAGGCGCGCGAGCAGCTCCAGGCCGCCGGCATTCCCACCCGTGTGGTGTCAATGCCTTCGATCGAGTGGTTCGAGGAGCAGGACCAGGGGTACCGCGACAGCGTGCTGCCGCCGTCCGTCAAGGCCCGTGTCGCGGTCGAGGCGGGCATTGCCCTGACCTGGTACCGGTACGTCGGTGAGGCCGGCCGCATCGTTTCGCTGGAGCACTTCGGCGCTTCCGCGGACGCCAAGGTCCTCTTCCGGGAGTTCGGTTTCACGGCGGACGCCGTCACCGCTGCCGCCCGGGAATCCCTGGCCGCCGCAGCGCGCTGACGCCGGTATATACGACAAGTAGGAGATGCAACTCTCATGACAGACGCACTCAAGCGCCTCTCCGACGAAGGCGTCGCGATCTGGCTTGACGACCTTTCGCGCCAGCGGATCACGTCCGGCAACCTCGCCGAGCTGATCGACCAGCAGCACGTCGTGGGCGTCACCACCAACCCGTCGATCTTCCAGAAGGCGATCTCGGAGGGCCACGGTTACGACCAGCAGCTCAGCGACCTCGCCGCCCGTGAGGTCACCGTCGAAGAAGCCATCCGCATGATCACGACGGCTGACGTGAGGGACGCCGCCGACATCCTGCGGCCGGTGTACGACGCGACCGGCGGCCAGGACGGCCGCGTGTCGATCGAGGTCGACCCGCGCCTGGCCCACAACACCAAGGCGACGACGGCCGAGGCCCGCCAGCTCGCCTGGCTGGTGGACCGTCCGAACACCCTGATCAAGATCCCGGCCACCAAGGCGGGTCTCCCGGCGATCACCGAGACCATCGGTCTCGGCATCAGCGTCAACGTGACGCTGATCTTCTCGCTGGAGCGCTACCGCGAGGTCATGGACGCCTACCTGGCCGGTCTGGAGAAGGCGAAGGCCGCGGGCCTGGACCTGTCCAAGATCCACTCGGTGGCTTCGTTCTTCGTGTCCCGCGTGGACAGCGAGATCGACAAGCGCCTGGACGCCCTGGGCACGGACGAGGCCAAGGCGCTCAAGGGCAAGGCCGCACTGGCCAACGCCCGCCTGGCGTACCAGGCGTACGAAGAGGTCTTCTCCTCGGACCGCTGGACCACCCTCGACAAGGCGCAGGCCAACAAGCAGCGTCCGCTGTGGGCCTCGACCGGCGTCAAGGACCCGTCGTACAAGGACACGCTGTACGTCGACGACCTCGTGGCCCCCGGCACGGTGAACACCATGCCCGAGGCGACCCTCGAAGCGACCGCCGACCACGGCAAGATCACGGGCAACACGATCGCCGGTACGTACGAGCAGGCGCGCGCCGAGCTCGACGCCGTCGAGAAGCTCGGGATCTCGTACAACGACGTGGTGCAGCTGCTCGAGGACGAGGGCGTCGACAAGTTCGAGGCGTCCTGGAACGACCTGCTCAAGTCGACCGAGGCGGAGCTCAAGCGCCTCGCCCCTTCGGAGGCCTAAAAAATTGTCCAGCAGCAATCCGCTGCGTGACGCACAGGACCGACGGCTCCCGCGTATCGCGGGGCCGTCGGGCCTGGTCATCTTTGGCGTCACGGGCGATTTGTCACGTAAAAAGTTGATGCCTGCCGTCTATGACCTGGCCAATCGCGGCCTGCTGCCGCCTGGCTTCTCGCTCATCGGCTTCGCCCGCCGCGACTGGGAGCACGAGGACTTCGCGCAGGTCGTCCATGACGCCGTCAAGGAACACGCCCGTACGCCCTTCCGTGAGGAAGTCTGGCAGCAGCTCATCCAGGGCATGCGCTTCGTGCAGGGCGACTTCGACGACGACAACGCGTTCGAGACGCTGAAGTCGACGATCGCCGAGCTCGACAAGGCGCAGGGAACGGGCGGCAACTTCGCCTTCTACCTCTCCGTACCGCCGAAGTTCTTCCCCGCGGTCGTCCAGCAGCTCAAGAAGCACGGGCTGGCCGACCAGAAGGAAGGCTCCTGGCGGCGCGCCGTCATCGAGAAGCCCTTCGGACACGACCTGGCCTCCGCGCAGGAGCTCAACCGGATCGTCCACGAGGTCTTCCCGGCCAACGAGGTCTTCCGCATCGACCACTACCTGGGGAAGGAGACGGTCCAGAACATCATGGCGCTGCGTTTCGCCAACCAGATGTTCGAGCCGCTCTGGAACCGGTCGTACGTCGACCATGTGCAGATCACGATGGCCGAGGACATCGGCATCGGCGGCCGCGCAGGCTACTACGACGGCATCGGCGCCGCCCGCGACGTCATCCAGAACCACCTCCTCCAGCTGCTCGCGCTGACCGCCATGGAGGAGCCCGCCTCCTTCGAGGCCGACGCGCTGGTCGCCGAGAAGACGAAGGTGCTGGGCGCCGTCAAGCTCCCGAAGGACCTGGGACGTGAGACCGTGCGCGCGCAGTACGCGGCGGGCTGGCAGGGTGGCGCGAAAGCCGTCGGCTACCTCCAGGAAGAGGGCATCGACCCCAAGTCGAAGACCGACACCTACGCCGCGATCAAGCTGGAGATCGACAACCGCCGCTGGGCGGGCGTCCCCTTCTATCTCCGCACGGGCAAGCGCCTCGGCCGCCGTGTCACCGAGATCGCGGTCGTCTTCCAGCGCGCCCCGCACTCGCCCTTCGACCACACGGCCACCGAAGAGCTGGGGCAGAACGCCCTGGTCATCCGCGTCCAGCCGGACGAGGGTGTCACGGTCCGTTTCGGCTCCAAGGTGCCGGGCACCTCGATGGAGGTGCGGGATGTTTCGATGGACTTCGCGTACGGCGAGTCCTTCACCGAGTCCAGCCCCGAGGCGTACGAGCGCCTGATCCTGGACGTCCTGCTCGGCGACGCCAACCTCTTCCCGCGTCTTGAAGAGGTCGAACAGTCCTGGCGCATCCTCGACCCGATCGAGGAGTACTGGGACAAGCACGGCAAGCCCGCGCAGTACCAGGCCGGCACCTGGGGCCCGGACGAGGCGGACGAAATGCTCGCACGAGACGGACGGAGCTGGCGTCGGCCATGAAAATCGACCTGACGGACACCACGTCCAGCAAGATCAACAAGGCACTGGTGCAGGGCCGCCGCGCCATCGGCACGCCGGCCGTGGGCATGGTCCTGACGCTGGTCATCGTCACCGACGAGGAGAACGCGTACGACGCGCTCAAGGCGGCCAACGAGGCTTCGCACGAGCACCCCTCACGCACCCTGGTCGTCATCAAGCGGGTCTCGCGCTCGCCGCGCGACCGTGCCAAGGCGCGCCTCGACGCCGAAGTGCGGGTGGGCACGGCCGCGGGCACCGGCGAGACAGTCATCCTGCGGCTGTACGGCGAGGCCATCAACCACGCCCAGTCGGTAGTGCTGCCGCTGCTGCTGCCCGACGCGCCTGTGGTGGTGTGGTGGGCGGCCAACGCGCCGCTCGATCCGGCGAACGACCCGCTCGGCGCGCTCGCGCAGCGCCGCGTCACGGACACGTACGCCGCCGAGCACCCCGTCCAGGAGCTGTCGGCGCGTGCCGAGGCGTACACCCCCGGCGACACCGACCTGTCCTGGACGCGCATCACGCCGTGGCGCTCGATGCTCGCGGCCGCGCTGGACCAGGTCGAGTGCGAGGTCACCTCGGTGGAGGTGGAGGGCGAGGAGTTCAACCCGAGCGTCGAGCTGCTGGGCATGTGGCTCGCGGACCGGCTGGGCGTACCGGTGAAGCGTTCCGTGTCGTCCGGCCCCGGCCTCACGGGCGTGAAGATGGAGACGAACTGCGGGCCGATCAAGCTCGGCCGGTCGGACGGTTCGCTGGCGTCCCTGTCCATTCAGGGGCAGCCGGACCGCGCGGTGGCGCTGAAGCGGCGGGAGACCGCCGAGCTGATCGCCGAGGAGCTGCGCAGGCTCGACCCGGACGACACGTACGCGTCGGCGCTGAAGTTCGGTGTCGAGCGGCTGGGTGAGCAGGCCGCACAGAAGCAGGAGACGCAGCCCGAGGAGGACAAGCCCGCAGCCGCGAAGAAGTCTGCTTCGGCTTCGGCTTCGGCTGCCAAGAAGGCGGCGTCGAAGTGAGAGCACCTCAGCTTGTCGTCCACCACGACAAGGAGCTGATGGCGCAGGCGGCCGCGGCCCGGCTGATCACGAAGCTCGTGGACGCGCAGGCCACGCGCGGCTCGGCGTCGGTCGTGCTGACGGGCGGCCGCAACGGCAACGGCCTGCTGGCCGCGCTGGCCTCGTCGCCGGCCCGGGACGCGGTCGACTGGTCGCGGCTGGACCTGTGGTGGGGCGACGAGCGTTTCCTCCCGGCGGGGCACCCGGAGCGCAACTACACCCAGGCGCGTGCGGCACTGCTGGACGCGGTGCCGCTGGACCCTGCCCGGGTCCACCCCATGCCGGCTTCGGACGACCGTTTCGGCCCCGACGCGGACGCGGCGGCCGCTGCGTACGCCGAGGAACTGGCCTTGGCTTCGGGGTCCGAGGACCACGGTCCCGTCCCGACGTTCGACGTCCTGATGCTGGGCGTGGGACCCGACACCCACGTCGCGTCCCTGTTCCCTGAGCTGCCGGCGGTCCGCGAAACGGAGCGCATGGTGGTGGGAGTTCACGGCGCCCCCAAGCCCCCGCCCACCCGCATCACCCTCACGCTCCCCGCGATCCGCGCGGCACGTGAGGTGTGGCTGCTGGCGGCGGGCGAGGACAAGGCGAAGGCCGCGGCCATCGCCTTGTCGGGCGCGGGGGAGATCCAGGCCCCGGCGGCGGGCGCGTACGGCCGCCGCCGCACGCTGTGGCTCCTGGACGACGCGGCAGCCTCCCAACTCCCGCGAGCCCTTTACCCCCCGGCTTCGCCCTGACCCGGCTGCTCCGGCACAACCACGGCCCGGTTCGCCCGCACGGCGACCCGGGCCGTGGCTATTTCCTGACCCCGGACGCCCTCCGGGCGTGTCCTCAATCGCCGGACGGGCTTGAACTTTCAGCCCGTCCGGCGTTTGAGGACCGGGGTCCGGGGCGACGCCCCGGTTCGGGAAGGGGCGGGTAGGGGAAAAGCCCGCGCAGCGGACCCATGGCGCGGGGCCGGGACTACTCCCCCCGCTCCAGGAACGGCGCCAGCAGCCCCCGCACCGCCGCGTCCCCGAACACCAGCACCTCCGACTCCTCCGCGTCGTACACCGAGTACGCTCCCGCCCCCGCCGCGGTAGTCGCCGTCAGCGTCATGAGACCCGCACGGCGCTGGAAGTACGACTGCTTCGCGGTCCACCCGATCACCCCGCCCCGCTGCAAGGCGACCGTCGTACGCCGCACAGTCCCCGACCGCGCCACCAGGTAATCCCCACTGATGGCGTGCCCCAGCCCCCGATACGCGTCCAGAGCCAAAAGCACCGCCGCCGGCAGCAGCACCACCACGCACGCCCCGGCAACGTACAGCAGGACATCAGTCAGCAGCACACCGAGCACGGCGAGGACGAGCACCGGCGCCAGCACCGCGCCCACCGCCCACCGTAGCCGCCGCGTGCGGGCGGCTGGCGGATGCCGCGTGAGGCGGGCCGCACTCGTCGGCGAGACGGCCTCGCGCAGGACGTACGCCGCCACGTCCTCCGCCGTACCCCGCGGCGCGGCCGGGAGCAGCGTCTTGTGATCGGCGTGGCTGCTTTCCTCGTCCGTCGCCAGCCCCGTGGCGACCGCGTCCACCCGCGCCGCCCCCAACGTCCGTACGCCGAGCGGCTCGACGAGCTCAACACCCCGCAGCCGGCGCTCCTCGATGGAGATCGACCGCGTGGTGAACAGCCCACGGCGGACTCGCAACGTGCCCCCCGGCTCCCGCTCCAGCCGGTAGTTCCACCACATCTCGACCCACAGTCCGAGCGCGCCCACGACTCCCGCCGCGCACGCCCCGGCAACCAGCACCGCGACCGTCAAGACGACCGGGGTGTCCTGGAACCGGTCCCGCACCCAGCCGATCAACTCCCCCTGCGCACCGAACCATTCGCTGACCTGCATCAGCCCGCCGGCCGCGGCGCCGCCCAGCGCCGGGGCGACGAAGGACACCGGCGCGTACCGGATCCACGCGGGGTCGAAGACGGCCAGTTCGCCCTCGCGGTGGGGTCCCGGCTCAGGGGTGGCCGTTCCCCGGTTCAGCAGTTCCCTGCGAAGGCGTTCGCCCTCCTCCCGCGTGACGGGGTCGAGTTCGAGGGTGGACTCGCCGCCTCCGGTGTTCTCTCCCGTACCGATACGGACCTTCACCAGCCCGAGGACCCGCAGCAGCACGTTCGCCGTCAGATCGACGCTGCGGATGCGCTCACGCGCCAGGGACCGACGCTTGACCAGCAGCAGGCCCGTGTGGAGTTCGGCGCGCTCGGCGCCGACGCGGTAGCGCGTCCTGCGCCACCGTACGTAGTCGAGCGCGGAGCCACCCGCGATCAGCAGGACGGCACCACCCAGCACCCAGACGAGCGCCTGCCACACCGGCCTGCCGCCCGCGAGCCCGATGAAGGCCGGCACGCCCGCGCCCGCCGCGATGCCCGCCATGACCAGAGCGGCGGCGAGGACGGTGCGCGGGGCGAGCCGTCGCCAGCCGTCACCACTGTCCGGGACACTCATGTCGCGTCCCCGGGAGTGGCCCGCGTTATCAGGGTCAGCCGCTCCGCGAGCTCCGCGGCGAGCTCATGGTCCAACCCCTCGATCTTCACCGCGCCCTTGGAGGACGCGGTGGTGACGATGACCGTGGCGAGCCTGAACGCCTGCTCCAGCGGCCCGCGCACGGTGTCCACGGTCTGGATCCGCGACATCGGCGCGATCCGCCACTCCTGCCAGAAGAAGCCCGTACGCACGTACACCGCGTCGTCCGTGACCTCCCAGCGATGCACCCGGAACCACCAGAGCGGCAGGAACACCGCGACGACAACGCCCAGCACCGCGACCACTGCGGCGGACAGCAGCAGCCACGGCCGTGCGGGCGCGACGAACGCGCCCAGCACGGCCAGTACGACCACCGGAACCACGGTCAGCAGCAGCCACTGCGTGCGCCACCAGCCGATGACGCGCCGGTCGAGCGTGTTGTTCGGCGGCCTGAGCCGCACCGCGGCTGCCATGGGCTTCAACGACCGCGCAGCGTGCGGTACTTGGCGGCAAGAGTCGCGGTCGAGCTGTCCAGCAGCTCGGCCCCGGCGCCTTCCGTCAGTACCGGCTCGATCTTCTTGGCGAGGACCTTGCCGAGCTCGACGCCCCACTGGTCGAACGAGTCGATGTTCCAGATGGCGCCCTGGACGAACACCTTGTGCTCGTACAGCGCGATCAACTGACCCAGCACCGAGGGCGTGAGCTCGTCCGCGAGGATCGTCGTCGTCGGGTGGTTGCCGCGGAACGTCTTGTGCGGCACCAGCTCCTCCGCCACGCCCTCCGCCCGTACCTGGTCGGGCGTCTTGCCGAAGGCCAGCGCCTGCGTCTGGGCGAAGAAGTTCGCCATCAGCAGGTCGTGCTGGGCAGCGAGGCCGGGCATCAGGTCGGCGACCGGCCTGGCGAAGCCGATGAAGTCCGCCGGGATCATCTTCGTCCCCTGGTGCAGCAACTGGTAGTACGCGTGCTGCCCGTTGGTGCCCGGCGTGCCCCACACCACAGCACCCGTCTGCCAGTCGACCGGGTTGCCGTCGCGGTCCACTGACTTGCCGTTGGACTCCATGTCCAGCTGCTGGAGGTACGCCGTGAACTTCGACAGGTAGTGGCTGTACGGAAGGACAGCGTGCGCCTGCGCGTCGAAGAACCCCCCGTACCAGACGCCAAGGAGGCCGAGCAGCAGCGGCGCGTTCTCGGCGGCGGGCGCGGTGCGGAAGTGCTCGTCGACCAGGTGGAAGCCGTCGAGCATCTCGCGGAACCGGCCGGGCCCGACGGCGATCATCAGCGACAGACCGATGGCCGAGTCGAACGAGTAGCGCCCGCCGACCCAGTCCCAGAACTCGAACATGTTGGCCGTGTCGATGCCGAAGTCCGCGACCTTCTCGGCATTCGTGGACAGCGCCACGAAGTGCTTGGCGACGGCGCCGCTGTCCGCCCGCAGGTTCGTCAGCAGCCAGTCGCGCGCGGACGTGGCGTTGGTGATGGTCTCGATCGTGGTGAACGTCTTGGACGCGATGATGAACAGCGTCTCGGCCGCGTCCAAGTCCCGCACGGCCTCGTGCAGATCGGCCCCGTCGACGTTCGACACGAAGCGGACCGTGAGGTCCCGGTCGGTGAACGAGCGCAGCGCCTCGTAGGCCATGGCGGGTCCGAGGTCGGAACCGCCGATTCCGACGTTGACGATGTTCTTGATGCGCTTTCCGGTGTGCCCGGTCCACTCCCCCGACCTGATCCGGTCGGCGAAGGCGCCCATCCTGTCGAGAACGGCATGCACGGCGGGAACGACGTTGTCCCCGTCGACCTCGATCACCGCGTCGCGCGGCGCGCGCAGGGCGGTGTGCAGCACCGCGCGGTCCTCGGTGGTGTTGATCTTCTCGCCGCGGAACATCGCGTCCCGCAGCTCCGCGACCCCGGCCGCACCTGCCAGTTCGCGCAGCAGCCCCAGCGTCTCGTCCGTCACCAGATGCTTTGAATAGTCGAGGTAAAGGTCGCCGACCTTGAGCGTGTACCCGGTGCCTCGCTCGGCATCGGCGGCGAACAGCTCGCGCAGATGCGTCTGGCCCAGCTGCTCACGGTGCTTCACGAGAGCGGCCCACTCGGGCATCTGGTTGAGCCTGGTACGGCTTTCTGCGTTCATCCGGACATCAGCCCACTTCTTCTCGTACGTGCGTGCATGCCCCCTGGCAGCTCCAACCTAATTGATCAGAGCGGCCAGCGATGCTATGGCGGCCGCGAAGAGCACCGCCGCCAGCAGCGCGGGTGTGTTCAGTCCCCAAGTGGCCGCCGCCGCGCCGCCCAGCAGGGCGCCGAGCGGTGCGCCGGCGATCGCGAGCGTACGGAAGGCCGAACTGATCCTGCCCAGCATGGCTTCCGGGCTGCGCTCCTGCATCAGCGTCACCTGATTCGTGTTCCACACCAGCCCCATGAGTCCGAACAGGGCCATCGCTGCGATCGTTACCCACAACTCGCGGACCAGACCCATCGCGGCCAGGCAGCCGATCTGTACGGCTCCGGCGGCGAACACACTGCGTATCCGTCCGATCCGTGTGGCCAGCCGGCCGGCCAGCAGCCCGCCTGCCACACTGCCCACGCCGTACGCCGTGATGACCGCCGCGTAGCCGCCGTGCCCGCCGTCGAGCCAGCCGGTGACATGAAGGACCAGGGTGGCGATGACCGCGCCCATACCCACGTTGCACAGCGTGGTGGCGACGCAGACCCCGCGCAGCACCCGGTCCCCCCACAGCGCCCGCAGCCCCTGCGCGATGTCCCCGCGCAGCGTGCTGCCGACGGGCCTTGGCGGCCGCTCCGGCGCCGCCACCCGCAGCGAGGCGATCAGGACGGCCCCGAGGGCGTACGTCGCGGCGTCCGCGGCGTACGGCGCGGCCGCGCCCGCCAGCAGCAGGACCGGCACCACCGGGGCGGCCAGGAGGCCCCCCGCGATCTGCTGCCCGGTCAGCAGCCGGGTGTTGGCGCTGCCGAGCGCGGCCTTCGGCACCAGCGAGGGCAGCAGGGCCGTCGCCGCGTTGTCGAAGAGGGTCTGGAGCGTGGTGAGTGCGAAGGCGAGCGCGACGAGCAGCGCGATCGAGGCGTGGCCGAGGGCGACCGCCACCGCGAAGGCGGCCATCAGCGCGGCCCGCACCAGGTCCACGGCCCACATCGCGCGCCGCTGGTCCACCCGGTCGGCCACCGCGCCGCCCAGCAGCCCGAACAGCAGCCACGGCAGGTAGCCGCACGCCGTCACCAGCGCCACCAGCACCGGGTCGGACGTCAGCGAGGCGGCCAGCAGCGGCATCGCGGCGGTGCGCAGCGAGTCGCCGAACTTCGAGACGACAGCCGCCGTCCACAGCCGGCCGAACCCCCCGCGCCAGGCCGGAGCCCGCACATCCGTCGCGGCTGCTTTCGCGGCCGCGGCCTGGCTCGTCGTCACAACTCCCCCTTCCGGTCCTGTGTTTCAAGAACCTTCAAGAACCGTAGAGGGTGCCACTGACAATCGGCCGGGGAAAGGCGCCGGAAAGCGGTCCGGCCGGGCACCCGAGGGTGTCCGGCCGGACCACAATTCCTAGATTTCGCCCCGCAGTTTCGCGAGCGCCTCGGCGAGAATCGCCTCGCCGTCCGCGTCGCTGCGCCGTTCCCGTACGTACGCGAGATGCGTTTTGTACGGCTCGGTGCGCGGCGGGGCCGGCGGATTGTCCCGGTCCTGTCCGGCCGGGAACCCGCAGCGCGGGCAGTCCCAGTTGTCCGGGACCTGCGCGTCACTGGCGAAGCTCGGCTGCGTCTCGTGCCCGTTCGAGCACCAGAAGGAGATGCGGAGACGGGGCGCGGACTCGCCGCGCTCAGCCTCACCCATCGGCCCCGCTCCGACCCGGCTTCCCCGGATCGCGTTGCCACTTGCCACGGTCGTAACTCCCTGCGTGATGGTGCTGCACTGCATCAATCAGCGGCTACCGCCGCGGAGTCGTCGAGCAGCTCAGCTGCGAGCGCCCCAGTTTACGTAGGGCCCAACGCGCGTCCAGTGGCCGGAGTTACCACCCCGCCCCGCGAACGCGAACCGCGGGCCCCATGATAGGCCGCGCACGCGCCTCCATACCGGGCGACGGGTCAGCTGTCCAGCTTCATCAGCAGACCGAGCACGATAATGCAGGCAAACCAGATCAGACCGACCACCACTGTGATGCGGTCAAGGTTCCGCTCGGCCACCGAGGACCCGCCGACGGACGACTGCATGCCGCCACCGAACATGTCGGAGAGACCGCCGCCCTTCCCCTTGTGCATCAGAACCAGCAGCATCAGCAGCAGGCTGAAGACGATCAGGGCGATCGAGAACCCCATAACCACGGCTGGACCAACTTCCTCGGACTTCGGACTTCGCGAAAGGACAACGGACGACGGGGGCCGGCAGCTGCTGCACAGCAGCCCCGGCCCCCGCCAGGGTACGACGGATCGGCCCTACGGCCTACTCACTGGTCGCGGAACCGGACGATCTTGACGAACTCGTCGTAGTCCAGCGCCGCGCCGCCCACCAGGGCGCCGTCGACATCCGGCTGCTCCATGATCGCGGCGACGTTCCCGGACTTGACCGAGCCGCCGTACTGGATGCGGACCTTTTCGGCCAGCTCCTGCGAGTACAGCTCCGCGAGACGGCCGCGGATCGCTCCGCAGACCTCCTGCGCGTCCTCGGGGGTGGCGACCTCGCCGGTGCCGATGGCCCACACCGGCTCGTACGCGATCACGATCGACTCGGCCTGCTCGGCCGGGATGTCCTTCAGGCCGCCGTCGAGCTGAGCGAGCGTGTACGCGACCTGGTTGCCGGCCTTGCGGATGTCGAGGCCCTCACCGATGCACAGGATCGGGGTCAGGCCGTGCTTGTACGCGGCTTTCACCTTGGCGTTGCAGAGCTCGTCGCTCTCGTTGTGGTACTGCCGGCGCTCGGAGTGCCCGACGGCGACGTACGTGCACTTGAGCTTGGCGAGCATCGCGCCCGAGATCTCACCGGTGTACGCCCCGGAGTCGTGCGCCGAGAGGTCCTGGGCGCCGTACTTGATCTTGAGCTTGTCGCTGTCGACCAGGGTCTGTACGGATCGCAGGTCGGTGAAGGGCGGCAGGACCGCGACCTCGACGGCGTCGTAGTCCTTGTCGGTCAGCGCGAAGGCGAGCTTCTGGGTGTGGGCGATGGCCTCGAGGTGGTTGAGGTTCATCTTCCAGTTGCCCGCCATCAGCGGGGTGCGGCCTTGGGTGGGAGCAGTCATTGAGGGTCAGTCCTCCAGTGCGGCGAGGCCGGGAAGCGTCTTGCCTTCGAGGTATTCGAGGCTCGCGCCGCCACCGGTCGAGATGTGGCCGAATGCGTTCTCGTCGAAGCCCAGGATGCGGACGGCGGCGGCGGAGTCGCCACCACCGACCACCGTGAAGGCGGGGCTGTCGACGAGGGCCTGGGCGACCGCCTTGGTGCCCTGGGCGTAGTCGGGGTGCTCGAAGACGCCCATCGGACCGTTCCAGAAGACGGTGGCCGCGTCGGCGAGCTTCGATGCGTACAGCTTGCGGGTCTCGGGACCGATGTCCAGACCCTCCTGGTCGGCCGGAATGGCGTCCGCGGCGACCGTGGTCGGGTTGGCCGGAGCCTTCGTCTTGAGGTCCGGGAACTCCGCCGACACCAGTACGTCGACGGGGAGCACGAACTCCACGCCCTTGGCCTCGGCGCGCTCCAGGTACTCCAGGACCGTCGGGATCTGGTCTTCCTGGAGCAGCGAGATGCCGACCTCGTGGCCCTGGGCCTTGAGGAAGGTGTACGCCATGCCGCCGCCGACCAGGATGCGGTCGGCCTTCTCCAGCAGGTGGTCGATCACGCCGAGCTTGTCGGAGACCTTGGCGCCGCCGAGGACCACGACGTACGGCCGCTCGACTTCCTCGGTGAGCTTCTTCAGGACGCCGACCTCGGTGGCGATGAGGCCGCCGGCCACGTGCGGCAGGCGGGCCGGGAGGTCGAAGACCGAAGCGTGCTTGCGGTGTACGGCGCCGAAGCCGTCGCCGACGTACACATCGGCGAGCTCGGCCAGCTGGTCCGCGAAGGCGCCGCGCTCGGCGTCGTCCTTCGACGTCTCGCCGGCGTTGAAGCGGAGGTTCTCGATGACGGCGACGTCGCCGTCGGCCAGGCCCGCGACGACGGCCTTGGCGGACTCGCCGACCGTGTCGGTCGCGAAGGCGACGTCGGTCTTGAGGAGTTCACCGAGGCGCGCGGCGGCGGGGGCCAGCGAGAAGGCCGGGTCCGGGGCGCCCTTGGGGCGGCCCAGGTGGGAGGCGACGACGACCCGGGCGCCCGCGGCGGCGAGCTTCTCGATCGTCGGCTGGACGGCGCGGATGCGGCCGTCGTCGGTGATGGTGGTGCCTTCGAGCGGAACGTTGAGGTCGGCGCGGACGAATACCCGCTTGCCCGCGACCCCGTCGGCGAGAAGTTCGTCGATCGTCTTCATCTTTTTACTGGACTCCTTGGAGACAAAACACGTGACAAGGCCCGGGCAGCGCCGCGTTGCGCTGCCCGAGCCCTGTGCTCACATCGAGGTGCCTGCCGAACGGATCAGAGCTGGCTGCCGACGAAGACCGTAAGGTCGACGAGGCGGTTGGAGTAGCCCCACTCGTTGTCGTACCAGCCGATGACCTTGACCTGGTTGCCCTCGGCCATGGTCAGCGACGAGTCGAAGGTGCAGGACGCCGGCTCGTTGACGATGTCGGAGGACACGATCGGGTCGACCGTGTACTCGACGATGCCCTTGAGCTCGCCCTCGGCCGCCTTCTGGAAGGCCGCGTTGATCTCGTCCTTGGTGACCTCGCGCTCCAGCGTGATGACCAGGTCGGTGACCGAGCCGGTCGGGACCGGAACGCGCATCGCGATGCCGTCGAGCTTGCCCTTGAGCTGCGGCAGGACCAGCGCGGTGGCCTTGGCGGCACCCGTGGTGGTCGGAATGATGTTCTCAGCGGCGGCGCGGGCGCGACGCAGGTCGGAGTGCGGGAAGTCCAGGATGCGCTGATCGTTGGTGTACGCGTGCACCGTCGTCATCAGGCCCTTGACGATGCCGAAGTTCTCGTCGAGAACCTTGGCCATCGGCGCCACACAGTTGGTGGTGCAGGACGCGTTGGAGATGACGTGGTGGTTGGCCGCGTCGTACTTGTCCTGGTTGACGCCCATCACGATGGTGATGTCCTCGTTCTTGGCCGGAGCCGAGATGAGGACCTTCTTCGCACCACCTGCGATGTGCTTCTCGGCATCGGCCTTCTTGGTGAAGATGCCGGTGGACTCGATCACGATGTCGACGCCGAGCTCGCCCCACGGAATGTCCGCCGGGTTGCGCTCGGACAGCACCTTGATGGTGCGGTCGTCGACGGTGATGGTGTTCGCCGTGTGCGACACCTCGGCCTTGAGGCGGCCGAGAATGGTGTCGTACTTCAGAAGGTGTGCCGTGGTCGCAGTGTCACCCAGGTCGTTGACAGCCACGATCTCGATGTCCGCACCCTGCTCCAGCAGCGCCCGGAAGTAGTTGCGCCCGATGCGGCCGAAGCCGTTGATGCCTACGCGGATCGTCACGAAACCGATCTCCTCGTTGGTACGCCGGGTTTCGACGCCGGCGAGATGTATGGGATGTCCCCGACCGCTTCCGACCCTACCCCTACGTGGCGCTGTGGGTGACATCGAGCGGGGCCGGAAACGGCCCGGCGGCCCCTACTCCCCAGTAGGGAATACGGGCCGCCGGACCCGCCCGTCCCGGGGCCGGGACCTGCGGTGTCAGTCGTGCGGGACGCCGGGCAGGTCAGTCGTGCAGTACGCCGAGCACCCTGCCGAGCAGCTCCGCCCGCTCGACCGCGTCGGGGACCTGCTCCAGGCCGAAGCCGAGGAGCACGGTGTCGCCGGTCGTGATCGCGCCGTACGGGATGAAGAGCTCTCCCGTGCGGGTCCAGTCGCCCGCCACGGCGGGACTGCCGGCCGGGGCCCCGGGCGCCGTCCAGGTGCCGAGCGAGGTCTCGAAGCCCTCCGTCTCCTTCTCCGCACCGCCCACGACGAGCCGTGCGTCGTCCGCGAAGACACCGCGGCCGCCGGTGCCCGGGTCGGTGATGCTGCTGAGCGAGAGCTCAACCGTCTTGCCCGCGTAGGCGCTCAGGTCGAAGGAGACCTGCTTCCAGCCGCCGGACGAGCCGGTGAAGCTGTTCCAGGCGCCGGAGGTGCCGGCGGCCTTGCAGGCGTCGGACTCCTGGGTCAGGTAGTGCCTCAGGAACGGGTGACCGTTGAGCAGGTAGCCCTGCTCGCACTCCACCGGGACGGTGGCGGAGGTGGCGCCGCCCGCCTCGGGCAGCGTCGTCCAGTCCTCGCCGCCGGCGGTGCGGGCCTCCAGGACGGCGTGGTCGTAACCGGCCTCGGTGTTCCAGTTCAAGGCGAGGCGCAGCTCCGGCTTGTCGGCGGCGCTCACCGCGGTGAGGTCGAAGGTCCTGGTGAGCCGCTTCCAGTCGTTGTCCTCGTGGGTCGCGGCGGCCATGCCCCGGCCCGCGTACGGGGCGTACGGATTGACTGCGCCGGTGTAGCGGCCCGCCTGCTCACTGGCGAACTGGGGGAACTGCGCGGCCGGCAGCACCGAGGACGTGGAGATGTACGCTCCCGGGGCGTCCAGCGGGTTGCCGGGCGCGCCGGCCAGCGGACTGGCCGTACCGGCCATCGGTCCGAGACCGCTGAACGCGGTGGCTCCCGGCGCGCTGCTCCGTCCGTAGGCACCGAGGTAGTACTGACTGAAGTCGTTCGTCGAGGCGCGGCCCACCACCGCGTTGCCGCCCGTGAGTTCACCGGCCTCCAGGAGTTTGCCGCCCTCATTGAGGAAGGCGCGCAGGGCGAGCTGGGTGGGACCGGTGGGTGCCTTGGCACCGGTGTAGTGCACGACCGTACGGAAGTGGGACAGCACGCCGAGCGCGTGCGGGGCGCCCTGGGTGGCGACGTCCCACACGGCGGCCTTGTGTCCGGTGGTCGCGAGCGTGTCGGTGTACGTCCGGGTGTGCTGCGCGGGGGCCCCTTCCTCGGCGATCACCAGGACGTCCGCCCTGGGGCGGTCGGCGAGGGTGTACGTGAAGTGCTCGCTGGAGACGCGTTTGCCGGCCTTGGTGCGCCCGGTGAACCAGACCTCGACCTTGTCGCCGACGTCGCCGTCCTGGACCTTGGCGCGGTACTCGTCGAAGTGCAGGTTGTCCTCGCCGCCGAAGGTCTCGCCGCCCTTCCAGGGGCGCAGCTTCTGGTCGTGGACACGGCCGCCGTTGACGCGGTACCTGAGCTCCTTGTCGCGCACCGACTTACGGGCGGTTACGGAGATTTCCTGGTCGGCCCACCGGGCGTACGACGTGGTGAAGGGGTCGACGGTGAAGTCGGGTGCCTCCATGCCGACGGCCGAGGACGGCCGGTCGGGGTGGGCGGCGGTCTCCGCGACGGAGAGCGCGAAGGGGATGTTCTTGGCGAACTCCGCCTGGATCAGCTTCTCGTCGTCGGGGAAGTTGAACCCGGACTGGCAGTCCTCGGGCTTCCACCGGTCGTCGGGGTCGATGTTCGACGCCGTCTGGCAGGTGGTCATCTCGGGGGTGAACATCATCGTGCCGTTGACGTTGGCCGCGTGTCCGTCGGCCTCGCCGTTGGTGGTGTAGAGCTCGGAGGAGACCTGCGGGTAGTACCCGGGAACGGCAGGCTTTTCGGGCGTTCCCGCGAGCGCTTTGTAGAGCACGTCGTCGGGCGTCGGAGTGGCGACCTGCCAGCCGACTCCGTAGAGGATCAGTTCGGCGGCGGAGTGGTAGTTGATGCCGTACTCGAAGCCGATGCGCTTCTGGAAGCGGTCGAGCGCCTGGGTCTCGGGCTCGGACGTGGGGGACGCGCCGCGGTAGGTCTGGCTGGCGGGGTTGGGCGAGGAACCCTCGTTGTCGTAGCCCCACTTGTAGGCGAAGTTGCGGTTGAGGTCGACGCCGTCGCTCGCGGTGTACGTGCCGTCGGCGTCGTTGTCACGCATGTTCTTGCGCCAGAGGCGGTTGCCCGCCGGGTCGTGCGTCCAGTCGTAGCCGTCGGGGTTGGCGGAGAGCACGAACCACAGCTCGGTGGAGTCCACGATCTTCGTGATGCGGCGGTCCTTGCCGTACCGGTCCAGGTAGTGGTGCATCAGCCGCCGGGTCATCTCCGGGGTGATCCACTCACGGGCGTGCTGGTTGGACAGGTACAGCACGGAGGGCCTGGCGCCATCCTTGGTCTTCTTCGCGCCCTTGGTGAGCTTGAGGGCGAGGATGTCCTTGCCCTGGACGGTCTTGCCGATGGAGACGACCTTGCTGAGGTCCGGGTGCGCCTGCCCGGTCTTGACGATCTCCTCCTGGAGATTGCCCTTGCCGCTGTACGGGCGGTAGACGCCGTCCCCGGCGGCGGCGAGGCGGGACTTGGTCTTCGCCGAGACCTTGCGCTCCGTGAGGTTCCTGACGCCCTTGGCGGCCAGGTCCTTGGCCTGGGCGTCGGTGAGGAACAGCTCGACGCGCGCCGTGCCCTTCTCCGGTGCGCGCTCGCCCATCTCGTGGGCGTCCTGGCCGGCCGCCAGGAGCAGGGGTACCTGCTCCTTGGTGACGTCCGCGTTGAACACCTTGACGGCGTCGGCGCCCGCATCGGCCCCGGCCGCGCCGGCGGCGCCCGCCCCTTCGGCCTGGGCCACCGGCGCCACCGCCACACCGCCGAGCAGCAATGTGCACGCTGCGAGGATCGATCTCGCTCTGCGTCTCATGAGCCCCCCTTGCTGTTGTCTGCCACGTAAGCGAACTGACGTCAGGCTCATGACAGTTCATGGTCATGTCAATAGCGCCTGCGGGGTACGCGAACCGCCGCCGGCACCCCCAAGGGGAGCCGGCGGCGGCGAGCCTTGCAGAGGCGACGACGTCAGCCGACCAGGCCGTCGGCCATTTCCTCGGTGATCGTGGACTCCGTACCCGGGATGCCCAGGTCCTGCGCCCGCTTGTCGGCCATCGCCAGCAGACGGCGGATACGGCCGGCGACCGCGTCCTTCGTCAGCGGCGGGTCTGCCAGCGCGCCGAGCTCCTCCAGGGAGGCCTGCTTGTGGTCCATGCGCAGCCGCCCGGCGGCGGCGAGGTGCTCGGGCACCTCCTCGCCGAGGATCTCCAGCGCACGCCCCACCCGGGCCCCCGCGGCGACAGCCGCACGCGCCGAGCGGCGCAGGTTGGCGTCGTCGAAGTTGGCCAGCCGGTTGGCGGTGGCGCGGACCTCGCGGCGCATCCGCCGCTCCTCCCAGGCCAGCACCGACTCGTGCGCGCCGAGGCGGGTCAGCAGGGCGCCGATCGCGTCCCCGTCCCGTACGACGACCCGGTCCACGCCGCGCACCTCGCGCGCCTTGGCGCCGATGGAGAGCCGACGAGCGGCACCGACGAGCGCGAGGGCGGCCTCGGGGCCGGGGCAGGTGACCTCCAGCGAGGACGAGCGGCCCGGCTCGGTGAGCGAGCCGTGCGCGAGGAACGCACCGCGCCAGGCAGCCTCGGCGTCACACGTGGCGCCGGAGACGACCTGCGGCGGCAGCCCGCGGATGGGCCGGCCCCGGCCGTCGACCAGCCCGGTCTGGCGCGCCAGCTGATCGCCGCCCGCCACCACCCGTACGAGGTAACGGGAGCCTCGGCGCAGCCCGCTCGGCGCCATCACCACCAGCTCGGAGTGGTGACCGAAAATCTCCAGGATGTCCTTCTTGAGCCTGCGGGCCGCGAAGCTCACGTCCAGCTCCGCCTCGATCACGATCCGGCCGCTCACCAGGTGCAGGCCGCCCGCGAACCGAAGGATCGCCGAGACCTCCGCCTTCCTGCAGCAGGTCCGGGTGACGGGGAGCCGGGAGATTTCGTCCTTCACCGCTGCCGTCATCGCCATGGGCCGATCCTTCCATGCATCCGAAAAATACGGTCGTACGCGGCGGCCAACAGCTCCGGATCGTGCTTCGGGGAGCCGTTGAGCGCGGCGACCGGCGCCAGCTCGACCGCCGCGCCGAACCGCTTGGCGGCATCGGCGAGAGACTCGCGGTCGGGCACGGCAGCCTCGTCGGCCAACACCACGTCCAGGGCGAGTTTAGGGGCGTGTCGTCCCAAAACCTCCAAATGACGCTGCGGAGAGAACCCATCGGTTTCTCCGGGTTGCGGCGCGAGGTTGAGTGACAGGACCCGGCGGGCCTTCGTCTCGACGAGCGCGTCGAGCAGCTCGGGCACCAGAAGGTGCGGAATCACGGAGGAGAACCACGAGCCGGGACCGAGCACCACCCAGTCCGCGTCGAGCACGGCGGCGACGGCCTCCGGGACGGCCGGAGGTCCCTGCGGCACGAGGTGCACGGACTGCACCTCGCCAGGGGTGAGCGCCACGGTCGCCTGGCCGCGGACCGTGTCCACGTCGTCGGGGCGCTGCGGGTCATGCCCCCGTACGAGCGCCTGGAGCTCCAGCGGCACGGCGGACATCGGCAGCACCCGGCCGTGCGCGCCGAGGAGCTTGCCGACCAGATCCAGGGCCTGGACGTGGTCGCCGAGCTGCTCCCACAGGGCGACGATCAGCAGATTGCCGACAGCGTGGTCGTGCAGGTCGCCGCGGCTGGAGAAGCGGTGCTGGATGACGCGCGACCAGGTCTGGCCCCAGTCGTCGTCCCCGCACAGCGCGGCGAGAGCCTTGCGCAGGTCACCCGGCGGCAGTACGCCGAGCTCGTCGCGCAACCGCCCGCTGGAGCCGCCGTCGTCGGCGACGGTGACCACGGCGGTCAGGTCGCCGGTGATGCGGCGCAGCGCCGTGAGCGACGCGGAGAGCCCCATGCCGCCGCCGAGGGCGACGACCTTGGGCTGGGCGCCGCGCTTGCGCTGCGGCCGCGCGGCGTCATTGCCACGCAGCCGGCGCAGGCGGAAGTTACGTCCGGTCACTCGCGCCCCATGTCCCGGTGGACGAGGACGGTCTCCACACCTGCGGAGGACAGGCGCGCGGCCAGCTTCTCCGACATGGCCACGCTGCGGTGCTTGCCGCCCGTACAGCCGACGGCGATGGTCACGTAGCGCTTGCCCTCGCGGCGGTAGCCGGCCGCGATGAGCTGGAGCAGCTCGGTGTACTGGTCGAGGAACTCCTTGGCGCCCGGCTGGTTGAAGACGTAGCCGGAGACCTCTTCGTTGAGGCCGGTGAAGGGCCGCAGCTCCGGAACCCAGTGCGGGTTCGGCAGGAAGCGGCAGTCGACGACGAGGTCCGCGTCGACGGGCAGGCCGTACTTGTAGCCGAACGACATGACCGTGGCGCGCAGGTGCGGCTCGTCGTCGCCCGCGAACTGGGCGTCCATCTTGGCGCGCAACTCGTGGACGTTGAGGCTGGAGGTGTCGATGACCAGGTCGGCGTCGCCGCGCAGCTCGCGCAGCAGGTCGCGCTCGGCCGCGATGCCGTCGGTGATCCGGCCGTCGCCCTGGAGCGGGTGGGGGCGGCGTACGGATTCGAAACGGCGTACCAGGGCATCGTCGGAGGACTCCAGGAAGACGATCCGCCGGGTGACCTCCTTGGCGTCCAGGTCGGCCAGGGACTCGCGGAGGTTGTCGAAGAAGCGCCGGCCGCGGACGTCCACGACGACGGCGATACGGGCGACATTGCCCTGCGAGCGGGCGCCGAGCTCCACCATGGTGGGGATCAGCGCGGGCGGCAGGTTGTCGACGACGAACCAGCCGAGGTCTTCGAGGCACTTCGCGGCGGTACTGCGGCCCGCTCCCGACATGCCCGAGATGATCACCAGTTCGGGGATGGCCGCTTCGGCCGCCTCACCGTTGTGGCCGTTCTGACCGTTCTGACCGGTCTCGCCGGTCTCTCCGGTCGCGCCCGTACTCACGTGTGCTCCATCTCCGTCGTGCTCAGTCATTCGTGCTGCCCCCGATCCGGCGGGGAGACCACGGGTGCTTCCACACGGTCCGTGGGCTCCGCGGTGTCCTCGTCGTACTCAATGATCTCTCCTGTCGCCGTGTTCACGGCGGGTGCGGCCGGCGTGGCCTGTGCGAGGAACGCGGCGACGGTCTCGGCCGTCTTGCGGCCTATCCCCGGCACCTCGCAGATCTGGTCGATTGTGGCGGACCGAAGCTTCTTCACCGAACCGAAGTGCTTGACCAGGGCGTGCTTGCGCGTCTCGCCCAGGCCGGGGACCTCGTCGAGCGGCCCTGCCTTGAAACGCTTGGCGCGCTTCGTGCGCTGGTAGCGGATGGCGAAGTCGTGGGCCGTGTCACGGACCCGCTGGAGGAGGTAGAGACCCTCGCTGCTGCGGGGCAGGACGACCGGGTCGTCCTCGCCGGGCACCCAGACCTCTTCGAGGCGCTTGGCCAGGCCACAGACGGCCACGTCGTCGATGCCGAGCTCGTCGAGGGCGCGCTGGGCGGCGGCCACCTGCGGCTGCCCGCCGTCGACGACGACGAGCTGAGGCGGGTACGCGAAACGCTTGGGCCTGCCGTCGTCCTCCACGTTCGGATCGGGCTCGGCGGGCACCTCCGTGGCCCCGTTCGCCTCGATCCACTCCCCCGTCTTCTCCTTCTCCTGGAGATAGCGCCTGAAGCGGCGGGTGAGTACCTCGTGCATGGACCGGACGTCGTCCTGCCCCTCGAAGGTCTTGATCTGGAAGCGGCGGTACTCGCTCTTGCGCGGCAGGCCGTCCTCGAAGACGACCATGGAGGCCACCACGTCTTCGCCCTGGAGGTGGGAGATGTCGAAGCACTCGATGCGCAGCGGGGCGGAGTCCAGGCCGAGCGCCTGGGAGATCTCCTCCAGGGCGCGGGAGCGGGTGGTCAGGTCGGACGCGCGCTTGGTCTTGTGCAGGACGAGGGCCTGCTGGGCGTTGCGCTGGACCGTCGCCATGAGGTCCTTCTTGTCGCCGCGCTGGGGGATGCGCAGCGACACGTTGGAGCCGCGCCGCTCGGCGAGCCACTGGGAGACCGCGGGGGCGTCCTCGGGCATGGCCGGGACGAGGACCTCCTTGGGCACCGCGTCGCCCTGCTCCTCGCCGTACAGCTGCTGGAGGGCGTGCTCGACAAGGCCGGCCGTGTCGACTGCCTCGACCTTGTCGGTGACCCAGCCGCGCTGGCCGCGCACCCGTCCGCCGCGTACGTGGAAGATCTGCACGGCGGCTTCCAGCTCGTCCTCGGCGAGCGCGATCAGGTCGGCGTCGGTGGCGTCGTTGAACACCACCGTGTTCTTCTCCAGGGCGCGGCGCAGCGCCCCTATGTCGTCGCGCAGGCGGGCGGCCTTCTCGTACTCCATGTCCTCGGCGGCCTCGTGCATCTGCTGCTCGATGCGCTTGAGGTACTGGCCGGTGCGGCCGGCCATGAAGTCGCAGAACTCCTCGGCCAGTTCGCGGTGCTCATCGGGGGTGACGCGGCCCACGCAGGGCGCGGAGCACTTGCCGATGTAGCCGAGGAGGCAGGGGCGGCCGGTCCTGGCGGCGTTCTTGAAGACACCGGCCGAGCAGGTGCGTACGGGAAAGACGCGGAGCATCAGGTCTACGGTCTCGCGGATGGCCCAGGCATGCCCGTACGGCCCGAAGTAGCGCACGCCCTTCTTCTTGGGGCCGCGCATGACCTGAACCCTCGGGAACTCCTCATTGAGGGTCACCGCGAGGGACGGGTAGCTCTTGTCGTCGCGGTACTTGACGTTGAAGCGGGGGTCGAACTCCTTGATCCAGGAGTACTCCAGCTGAAGCGCCTCGACCTCCGTGGAGACGACCGTCCACTCGACGGACGCGGCCGTGGTGACCATGGTGCGGGTGCGCGGGTGGAGATTGGCCAGGTCCTGGAAGTACGAGGACAGGCGCGGGCGCAGGCTCTTCGCCTTCCCGACGTAGATCACCCGGCGGTGCTCGTCGCGGAATTTGTAGACCCCCGGCGAGTCGGGGATCTGTCCCGGCTTGGGGCGGTAACTGGAGGGGTCGGCCATGTCAGACACCCTACTTGCGGGCAGTGACAGTGCGGGTGCCCCGCGGCAGGGCGGGGTCAGGCGCCGGGCCCGGCCGTCGCGCTCGCGTCCGCTGCTGCTCCCGCTCCGGCGACGAGCTTGCCGCCCTCGACCTTGACCGGGATGGCGGGCAGCGGCACGGTCGCCGGGCCCTGGAGCACCTCACCCGTGGTGACGTCGAAACGGCTGCCGTGGCACGGACAGTTGCCCTCGTCCTTCTCGATCTTGTCCAGGACACAGCCCGCGTGCGTGCACTGCGCGCTGAACGCCTTGAACTGCCCCTTGGCCGGGCAGCTGACAAGGATCCGCTGCTCGCGATAGAGCTTGGCGCCGCCGACCGGGATCTCGTCCGCCGCACCGAGGCTCACGGGCGTGGACGGCAGAGGCTTGGCGTGCCCGAGCTTCGACTCGGTGGAGCAGGCCGCCACACCCAGTCCGGCAGCCCCGGCGAGGACGGCGCCCTTCAGCACGGTACGGCGGGGGGCTGACTTGCCGGGCATGCGAACTCCACTGATCAGGGGGTGGTGGGTGAGGGGCGTGCGACAGACCCGACGATACCGGCGGAGACCGGCGGCTCTCGCGCGGGCTGTCCCGGCGGGCAGCGATGGGTTACGTTCGGGCCCGTGATCGTCGTCGCCGGAGAGTCGCTGATCGACCTGGTGCCGCAGGGGACGGGCGCGCTGGCGCCGCTGTTGCCCCGGCTCGGCGGCGGGCCGTACAACACCGCCGTGGCCCTGGGGCGGCTCGGCGCCCGTACAACTTTCTGTTCCCGGATCTCGACCGACGGCTTCGGCGAGGCTCTCGTCGAGGGGCTGCGGGTGGCCGGGGTGGACACCTCGCTCGTGCAGCGCGGTCCGGAGCCGACGACGCTGGCTGTGGCGGCGCTGGGTGCGGACGGATCGGCCGGTTACGGCTTCTACGCGCAGGGCAGCGCGGTCCGCCTCTTCGCCCTGCCGGCCGCGCCGCTGCCTTCCGGTGCACGGGCGCTGGCGCTCGGCACGTGTTCGCTGGTGCTGGAGCCGGGAGCGAGCGCGTACGAGGCGCTGCTGCGGCGTGAGGCGGGGCGCGGACTGTTCACGCTGCTCGACCCGAACGTCAGGGCCGGCCTGATCCCGGACGCGGACGCTTACCGCGCCCGCTTCAGGAGCTGGCTGCCGTACGCCTCGCTTCTGAAGCTGTCGCAGGAGGACGCGGCGTGGCTGGGCGGGTCGGTGGAGGAGTGGCTCGCGGCGGGGCCTGCGGCGGTGGTGCTGACGCGGGGCGCGGAGGGGATGACGGTACGGACGCGGGGCGGGCGGGGCGTGGACGTTCCGGCGCTACGCGTCGAGGTGGCCGACACGATCGGTGCGGGCGACACGGTGAACGCGGCGCTGCTGCACGGGCTCGGGGACCGTGGGGCGCTGTCTGCGGGAGCCCTCCCGGCTCTCAGCACGGCCGCCTGGACCGACACCCTTGCGTTCGCGGCCCGCGCGGCGGCGATCACCTGTTCGCGCCCGGGCGCGAATCCGCCGTACGCGACGGAACTGGCGCCGTAAGGCGGGCGACGGGGCAAGCCCCCAGCCCCCGGACGCCCTACGGGCGTGTCCTCAAACGCCGGACGGGCTGAATTATGCCGAACCCGGCTCAAACGAGCCGCGCTCAGCAAACCCCGCCGCGCCGACGGCCTCCGGCCCGCGCCGACAATCTCCGGCCGCCCGCAGCTTCCAGCCTCCCGCCCGGCAAATCCAGCCCCTCCGGCGCTTGAGGAGCGGGGCCTGGGGCGGCGCCCCAGCTAACCCCAGGCACCCCCAGCCCGTCCGACGCATGAGAACCAGGGCCCGGAGCAACGCCCCAGCTACCCCCGGCACCCCCAGCCCGTCCGACGCATGAGAGCCAGGGCCCGGAGCAACGCCCCAGCTACCCCCAGCAACCTCAGCCCCTCCGGCGCTTGAGGAGCAGGGTCTGGGGCGGCGCCCCAGCTAACCCCCGGCACGCCCAGCCCGTCCTGCGTTTGAGGACCGGGGGCCGGGGCAGCGCCCCGGTTCGGGAAGGGGCGGGTCGGGGGAAAGAGGTCCGTTCACGCCGGCGGCCCCTCACCCGGGGCACGGGCAAGAGGCCGCAGCGGAGCGCGAACGTCACGCCTTGCGGGAGCGGGCCGCCTTCGCGGGAGCGGTCGTGCCAGCGGCCTTCTTCGCGGTGGCTGTCCTGGCCGTCGCCGTTTTCCTGGCCGGGGCCGACTTCGCCGCCGCCACCGCCTTCTTCACCGGGGCCTTCTTCACCGGCGTCGCGTCGCTCACCCGGTCGCCCAGGATGTCCCGCAGGAACTTGCCGGTGTGGCTGGTCGTCACCGCGGCCACCTGCTCGGGCGTGCCCTCGGCGATGACGAGGCCACCGCCGCTGCCACCCTCGGGACCCATGTCGATCACCCAGTCGGCTGTCTTGATGACGTCCATGTTGTGCTCGATGACGATCACCGAGTTGCCCTTGTCGACCAGGCCCGACAGGACCTTGATGAGCTTCGAGATGTCCTCGAAGTGCAGACCCGTGGTCGGCTCGTCCAGGACGTACACCGTGCGCCCCGTGGAACGCTTCTGGAGCTCCGAAGCGAGCTTCACGCGCTGCGCCTCACCACCGGAAAGGGTCGGCGCGGACTGACCGAGGCGGACGTACCCGAGTCCGACCTCCGTAAGCGTCCTCAGGTGACGCGCGATCGTCGGGACGGCCTCGAAGAAGTCCAGGGCCTCCTCGATCGGCATGTCCAGCACCTCGGCGATGGACTTGCCCTTGTAGTGGACCTCCAGGGTCTCCCGGTTGTAGCGCGCCCCGTGGCAGACCTCGCACGGGACGTACACGTCCGGCAGGAAGTTCATCTCGATCTTGATGGTGCCGTCGCCGGAGCAGTTCTCGCAGCGGCCGCCCTTGACGTTGAAGGAGAAACGGCCCGGCAGATAGCCGCGCACCTTCGCCTCCATCGTCTCGGCGAACAGCTTGCGCACGTTGTCGAAGACACCGGTGTACGTCGCCGGGTTGGACCGGGGTGTCCGGCCGATCGGTGACTGGTCGACGTGGACCACCTTGTCGACGAGGTCGTCGCCCTCCACCCGCGTGTGGCGCCCCGGCACCGTGCGGGCGTTGTTCAGTTCCCGCGCCAGGTGCGTGTAGAGGATGTCGTTGACCAGCGTCGACTTTCCGGAGCCGGAGACACCGGTGACGGCGGTCAGCACACCCAGCGGGAACGACACGTCGATGTCACGCAGGTTGTTCTCGCGGGCGCCATGGACGGTGAGCTGCCGTGTCGGGTCCGCGGGGCGGCGGATGTCCGGCATCGCGATGGACCGCTTGCCGGCCAGGTACTGACCGGTGACGGACGCCTTGTTGGCCAGCAGCTCCTTGAGGGAGCCGCTGTGGACGACCTTGCCGCCGTGCTCACCCGCGCCGGGGCCGATGTCGACGATCCAGTCGGCCACCTTGATGGTGTCCTCGTCGTGCTCGACGACGATCAGGGTGTTGCCCATGTCGCGCAGCCGGACCAGCGTCTCGATGAGGCGGTGGTTGTCGCGCTGGTGCAGGCCGATGGACGGCTCGTCCAGGACGTACAGCACACCGACGAGGCCGGAGCCGATCTGGGTGGCGAGCCGGATGCGCTGCGCCTCGCCGCCGGACAGCGTGCCGGCCGCGCGGTTGAGCGACAGGTAGTCGAGGCCTACGTCGACCAGGAACTTCAGCCGCTCGTTGACCTCCTTGAGCACGCGCTCGGCGATCTTCTTGTCGCGGGCGTTCAGCGTCAGCCGACCGAGGAAGTCCGCGCAGTCGCTGATCGACATCGCGGCGACCTCGGCGATGGACTTCTCCATGACCGTGACCGCGAGGACCAGGGGCTTGAGGCGGGTGCCGTTACAGGTCGGGCAGTGCACCTCGCGCATGTAGCCCTCGAAGCGCTCCCTGCTGGAGTCGCTCTCCGCCTCGGAGTGCCGCCGCTTGACGAACGGAACCGCGCCCTCGAAGGAGGTGGTGTACGCCCGCTCGCGGCCGTACCTGTTGCGGTAGCGGACCTCGATCTGGGTCTTGTGGCCGTTCAGCAGGGCCTTCTTGGCCCGCTGCGGCAGCCCCGCCCAGGGGATGTCCGTACGGAAGCCGAGCGCGTCGGCGAGCGCGCCGACGAGGCGCGCGAAGTAGTCCTTGGTGTGGCCGTGCGACCAGGGGTTGATCGCGCCCTCGTCGAGGGACTTGTCCTCGTCCGGGACGATCAGCTCCGGGTCGACCTCCATGCGCGTACCGATGCCGGTGCAGTCGGGGCAGGCGCCGAAGGGCGAGTTGAAGGAGAAGGACCGGGGCTCCAGCTCCTCGAACGACAGGTCATCGTACGTGCAGTAGAGGTGCTCGGAGTACATCCGCTCACGGTCGGGGTCGTCGGCGGGGAGGTCGACGAAGTCGAGGATGACCATGCCGCCGGCCAGGCCGAGGGCGGTCTCCACCGAATCGGTGAGCCGGCGCTTGGCGCTCTCCTTCACCGTCAGGCGGTCGATGACCACCTCGATGGTGTGCTTCTCCTGCTTCTTGAGCTTGGGCGGCTCGCTCAGCTGGATGGTCTCGCCGTCGACCCGGGCGCGGCTGTAGCCCTTGGTCTGGAGGTCGGCGAACAGGTCGACGAACTCGCCCTTGCGCTCGCGCACCAGCGGCGACAGGACCTGGAAACGGCTGCCCTCGGGCAGCTCCAGCACCTTGTCGACGATGGCCTGCGGCGACTGGCGGGCGATCGGCCGGCCGCACTCGGGACAGTGCGGCTTGCCGATACGGGCGAACAGCAGGCGGAGGTAGTCGTAGACCTCGGTGATGGTCCCGACCGTCGAGCGCGGGTTGCGCGAGGTCGACTTCTGGTCGATGGACACCGCGGGCGACAGGCCCTCGATGAAGTCCACGTCGGGCTTGTCCATCTGACCCAGGAACTGCCGGGCGTAGGAGGAGAGCGACTCGACGTACCGGCGCTGCCCCTCGGCGAAGATCGTGTCGAACGCGAGGGAGGACTTGCCCGACCCCGAGAGCCCGGTGAACACGATGAGGGAGTCACGCGGGAGGTCGAGCGAGACGTTCTTGAGGTTGTGCTCGCGAGCGCCACGAACGATGAGACGGTCGGCCACGCCGGTCCGCACCTTTCTTGAGAGAGGCAGAAGGGACTGAGCCCCCCGGTTCTCAGACTATGGGGGTAACCAGAGCGATGTTGTAAGGATTCCTGATGCCTCTGACGAGCGTATAGCACGCGCATTCGAATTACGGCCTAGCCTGAACGGCTTCACCCGATCGTGTGACCGGACTATCGTCGACGCCATGAACGATCACGTGCGCGACCTGGCCTCTGTACGCGAAGCGACCGACCGGCTCCTCGCCGCGACCGACAAGCTGGACAACGCCGCTGTGACGCAACCGTCACGGCTGCCGGGATGGACCCGCGGCCACGTGCTGGCGCACGTCGCCCGTAACGCGGACGCTCTCGTGAACGTCCTGGCCGGCCGGCCCATGTACATCAGCGCCGAAGCCCGCGACGCCGACATCGAGCGCGACGCCCCGCGCCCGCTCGCCGTACAGCTGGAGGACGTGCGCGACAGCGCGGTCCGGTTCGACGAAGCGGCCGCCGCTCCCGCCGACTGGTCCCGTACGGTCGCCCTGCGGGGCGGCGTCACGGACTCGGCCTCCCGCATTCCCTTCCGCCGCCTCGTCGAGGTCGAGCTGCACCACGTCGATCTGGGCATCGGCTACGAGCTGGAGGACCTGCCGCAGGAGTTCACGGGACGCGAGATCGCGTTCCTCGCGGACCGCTTCGCGGGGAACCCGGGCGTTCCCGCGATCGTGCTGACGGCCGCCGACGGAGGGCAGTGGCGTACGGGAAGCACCGAAGGCGATCCCGTGAACGTCACCGGCACCGCTCCCGACCTCCTGGGCTGGCTCGCGGGCCGCCGCGACGGGGCCGCTCTCGACACCGCGGGGGCCCCGCTGCCCGCGCTGCCGCCGCTATAGGCTGACTCCATGACGTACAGCGGAGCGGTCAGAGTCGGCGGTCCTGCGAACGTTCACGAGCTCACCGACCTGATGATCTCCAAGGTCGCGGTCGGCGCCATGAACAACAACGCGTATCTGCTGCGCTGCCGGGACACCGGAGAGCAGCTGCTGATCGACGCGGCCGCCGAGCCGCACACGCTCCTGAGGCTGATCGGTGACGACGGCATCGCGTCCGTCGTCACCACCCACCGCCACGGCGATCACTGGCAGGCCCTGCCCGAGGTCGTGGCGGCGACCGGGGCGCGTACGTACGCGGGCCGCTACGACGCGGAGGGCATCCCCGTCCCCACCGACGTACTGCTGGAGGACGGCGACACCGTCCGCGTCGGACGTGTCGAGCTCACCGCCCGCCACCTCGTCGGCCACACCCCGGGGTCCATCGCCCTGGTCTACGACGACCCGCACGGGCACCCGCACCTGTTCACCGGGGACTGCCTCTTCCCCGGCGGCGTGGGCAACACGGGGAAGGACCCGGAGGCCTTCGCGAGCCTCATCGGTGACGTCGAGGAGAAGCTCTTCGGACAGCTTCCGGACGAAACCTGGGTCTATCCCGGCCACGGCAACGACACCACGCTCGGCAATGAGCGCCCGCACCTGCCCGAGTGGCGAGAGCGCGGCTGGTAGATCAGGCCGGTGGATCAACTTCGCGAGCCGGTGCGACTGCTTCTGTGCGCCCCGTAACCGGAGTCCGGGCGGGGTAGTTGTGGCCGCATGCACCAAGAACGACCTCCCTCCATGGCCCGCCTCGCTGCCGCGTCGCTCGCCGGAACAGCCATCGAGTTCTACGACTTCTTTGTCTACGGAACAGCCGCCGCGCTCGTTCTCGGGCCGCTCTTCTTCCCGACCTTTTCGCCGCTCGCGGGAACGCTCGCAGCGTTCGGCACCTTCGCGATCGGTTTCATTTCACGACCGCTCGGTTCTGTCATCTTCGGGCACGTCGGTGACCGTTACGGGCGCCGTCCTGTCCTGTTCGCCTCACTGTTGCTCACGGGAATCGCGACCGTCGCGGTCGGCTGCGTACCGACGTACGGGTCAATCGGCGTAGCAGCGCCCGTACTCCTTCTGGTGCTGCGCTTCCTGCAGGGACTCGGGCTCGGCGGCGAGTGGGGCGGTGCGGTTCTGCTGACCGCCGAACACGCTCCCGCGAACCGGCGCGGACTGTGGACGAGTTTCCCGCAGATCGGCCCCCCGGTCGGCTTCCTCCTGGCCAACGGCACCATGCTCGCCCTCTCCGCCTCGCTGACCGACGCACAGTTCGCGGCGTGGGGGTGGCGCGTGCCGTTCTGGGCGGCGGGCCTGCTGGCCGCGGCAGGGCTCTTGCTGCGTACGTCCCTGGCGGAGACCCCGCAGTTCAAGCAGCTGGCCGAGACGGACAAGCGGGCGACCGTCCCCCTCGCCGAGGTCGTACGCGACCACTGGCGGCTCGTCCTGCTGACGGCCGGCGCGCTCGCCGTCGGGTACGCCGTCTTCTACACCGTGACGACCTGGTCTCTCGCGTACGCGACGGAACATCTCGGCGTCAGCCGTACGGTGATGCTGGCCTGCATCATGGGGGCCGTGGCGATCTCGGGCGTGGTCACCCCGTTCGCCGCGATGCTCGGTGACCACTACGGGCGCAGGCCGCTGTGTCTGCTCGGCTGCGCGGCGGCAGCGCTGTGGACGTTCCCGATGGTCGCGCTGTTGCAGACCGCCGAGCCCCTGCTGATGTTTCTCGGCTTCGTGGGAGCGCTGCTGTCGTTCATCACCATGTTCGCTGTGATCGCCGCCTATCTCCCGGAGCTGTACGAGCCGAGGGTGCGCTGCACGGGCGCGGCCGTCGGCTACAACCTCGGCGGGGTCGTCGGGGGTGCGCTGACCCCGATCGTCGCGACGGCGGTGGCGCACGGCGGCGGACCGCCGTGGGGTGTCGCCGTGTACCTCACTGCCATCGCGCTGCTGAGCCTGGGTTGCTTCGCACTGCTGCCGGAGACGAGGCCGGCGCCCAGCCCCGTGACGGAAGCCGCCCCTGCCTGATCCAGGTCCGTACAAACAGAACCGGCCGGTGCGAGCGGTATTGCTCCGCTCGCACCGGCCGGTGAATCCGTAACGCGATCAGGACTCGACGCTCTCCTTGTCGCCGGCCTCGGCGACCTCGGCCGCCTCGGCCGCCGCGCGCTGTTCCGTCTTCTTGTTGGCGATGAGGCTGGTGATCGTGGTGATGACCAGCACGCCGCAGATGACAGTCAGCGAGAAGGGGATGGAGATCTCGGGGACGTGCACCCCGGACTCGTGCAGAGCGTGGAGCACCAGCTTGACGCCGATGAAGCCCAGGATGACCGACAGGCCGTAACTCAGGTGAACCAGCTTCTTGAGCAGTCCGCCGATGAGGAAGTACAGCTGCCGCAGACCCATGAGGGCGAAGGCGTTGGCGGTGAAGACGATGTACGGGTCCTGGGTGAGGCCGAAGATCGCCGGGATCGAGTCCAGCGCGAACAGCACATCGGTGGTGCCGATGGCGAGCATGACGACCATCAGCGGCGTCAGGACGCGCTTGCCGTTGTTCTGGATGAAGAGCTTGGTGCCGTGGTACTTGTCCGCGACGCCGAAGCGGTTCTCGATCGACTTGAGGAGACGGTTCTCCTCGAACGCCTCTTCCTCCTCCTCGGCCCGCGCCTCCTGGATGAGCTTCCAGGCGGTGTAGATCAGGAACGCGCCGAAGATGTAGAAGACCCACGAGAAGTTGGCGATGACCGCGGCGCCGGCCGCGATGAAGATCGCACGCAGCACCAGCGCTATCAGCACACCGATGAGCAGCACACGCTGCTGGAGGTGGGACGGCACCGAGAACTTCGCCATGATCAGGACGAAGACAAAGAGGTTGTCCACGCTGAGCGATTTCTCGGTGATGAAGCCGGCGAAGAACTCGCCCGATGCCTGTGCGGTGCCGAAGATCAGCAGTCCCAGGCCGAACAGCACGGCCAGGACGATCCAGACGACCGTCCAGGTCCCGGCTTCCTTGATCGACACGTCATGCGGCTTGCGCCCGATGAGGAAGTCGACAGCGATCAGGGCGATCAGACCAAGAATGGTCAGCACCCAAAGGGTCATTGAAACGTCCACTGCGCCTCCGGCAGATAGCTACGGCAACTCTCAGCGTCGTCGCTGCCGGAGGTCTCTTCCACCCGAGTGCGTCTCCGCGCACCTCGGGCCGACGCCCCGGGACCGATGGCGGTCCGTATTGACGGGTACGTCGCAGCCGGGAGTACTCCCCTCCGCTGCTCGAAGGGTACAGGAACACCCAAGAAAAGGTAAAGGGATGGGTAAAGCTGCCCCAAAAGCGCTGGTCAGCGAGGCAGTTGCCGCCTCGCTGCGGCCACCTGCGCGAGCACCTGCCGGACGACCTGGCTGCCCGGCGGCGGCAGCAGCGGCTCGTATGTCCAGGTATGACCGACCCACGAGTCGATGAGGTGGTCGTCGGGCACGGGAGTGACCCGCAGCAGCGACCGCCACAGTGGGTCGAGCACCGGGCCGTACGCGCTTGCGTCCTCGCGGTCCGCGACCATCATCAGGTGCACGCCGACCGACGGGCCCTCGTCTGCGAGGTAGCGGAGCTGGGTGACGGCGCGGTCGTCGAAGCCGTGCGGGAAGTCGTTGACGATCAGGAGCTGCTCGGCCGTGTCCAGGTCCGGCGGGAGCGAGTCGACGACCCCGCCACGGACCGCCATCTGTACCAGCTCCACCCGCTGGGTGAGCTTGGCCAGCACGGCCGCGACGCCCTGGGCTCCGGCCGCGGGCGGCGCGTCGAGCACGCCGGACTCGGTCAGCGGGGCGAGCGCGGGCACGCCCGTGCCCGCCGGGTCGATGACATGGACGGTGAACTCACCGGCCGGATAGACCGCCAGCAGGCGCGCGGCGTGCGCTGCGGCGGTTTCCATGGCCGCCCTGCGCAGCTGGTCGGACTCCATCATCAGTGCGGCCTCGGAGCCGGAACGGCCGCTGTCGATCCACAGGCCACGCTCCAGCGGCAGGCGCACCAGCATGGGGATGCGCAGATCCGGGCGCTCCGGCAGGTGCAGGTCACCGACGCGCAGGGCCATCGGGATCTCCATGGGAACCCGGTAACCGTGCCAGGCCGGGTTGTCCCAGGAGGCGAAGGCGGGAGGCAGTGCCGGCTCGACGACGCCGGTCTCGGCGACGAGCTGCGCCAGGTCACGCTCCAGTACGTCGCGGGCCTGGCCGACGAGCTGGTCGTGCTTGGCCCGGGCGTTCGCGCGGGCGGTGTCGCCCGCGGCGCCGATCCGGCTGCGCGGGTCGGAGAGGGCCTTGTCGAGCTCCTGCTCCATCCGGGACTCGGCGAAGTCGACCGCGCTGCGGTACGCCGCGACGGTGCGGGCCAGGTCTTCGAACATGCCCCACACCTGGTTGTACAGCCGCTCCTCCATGGACCAGCCGGTCGCGTCACCGGCGACGGGCTGTGGGTACTGTCCGGGCGGGGCGGGCGGCGCGGTGGGCGGCGGGGACGCGGGCGCGGTGCTCTGGCGGCGCGGGTGCGCGTAGTCGACGGGGCCGCCCGGGGCGGCCTGTCGAGCGCCGCTGTCCGGACCAGGTGCTGTGGGTGTTGGTGTGGGCGGCACGACGTGGGTCTGCGCGTCGCGTCCGCCGTTCGTCGCGTGGGACGTCGTACGCCGTGACCGGTCGCCGTCCTCGCTGCGGGGCGGGGGCGCGGCGACGGAGCGGGCCATGCCGCTGCTCACCGCGTCCTGGATGGCGGCGGCGAGTTCGCGGGCCTGCGGAAGGCCCTGGTCGCCGAGCATCTCGGCGAGGCCACCGGCGTAACCCTGCCCGACGGCGCGCACCTTCCAGATGCCCTGCCGGCGGTAGAGCTCCAGGGCGACCACGGCGGACTCGCTGTCCAGCCCGGTCACGGTGTAGTTGGCGACCTCCGAGCCGTCGAGCCCGGTGACGGACACGAAGGGTGCCGCGACGGCGCCGAAGCGGGTCGGGCCGCCTGCGCCCAGCGGGAGAGCGAGCAGGACGTTCACCCGGTGCACCGTCTCGGGCAGCGCCTCGAGGTCCACGGCGAGCCGGTGGTCGGCGGCGGCCTGCTTGGACACTTCGAGCCCGGGGAGGTTCGGCGAGCCGGGGTGGGCGACCCACTCCGTACCGCGCACGGTGCCCTGCTCGTCGCCGAGGGTGGCACCGGCCACGACCGGCTTGCCGGCCGACACTCGGATCTCCAAACGGGCCTGGGGCAAGGGGTGGTTCTGCCCCCGGACCAGCTCGGCCGTCATCGCCTGTCTCCCCCGCGTCGCATTCGTGGATGTGGTGCAGCTCCCGGCGGCACGATGCCTCCGGGAGCTGCGCGTACTTCGTCAGTCGTCTGCTACAGGTGCGGCAGGATCGACGGCATCAGGTCCTGGAAGGTCCGGCCGTTGGCAGGGGTGCCGATGGCCGTCATCTTCCAGCCGGCGCCGGCGCGGTGCACCTTGGCCATGATCTGCGCGGTGTACTGTCCGCCGCCGTCGAGCGTGTAGCGGGCCATCTCCTCGCCGTTGGTCTCGTCGACAATGCGGCAGAACGCGTTCTGCACTTCCTGGAACGTCTGGCCGGTGAAGGAGTTCACCGTGAAGACGATCTGGTCGATGTGCACCGGCACGCGCTGGAGGTCGACGAGGATCGCCTCGTCGTCCCCGCCCTGGCCCGCGCCGCCGACCAGGTTGTCACCGGTGTGCTTCACGGAGCCGTCGTCGCTGACGAGGTGACGGAAGAAGACGACGTCGACCGGCTGCTTGTCCGCGAACAGGACCGCCGAGGCGTCGAGGTCGACCTCCCGGGTGCGCGAGCCGAAGAGACCGCGACGCGGCGCCGCCTGCCAGCCCAGCCCCATCCGGACGGCGGTCAGCGTGCCGCCGCCCTTCTTCTCCAGGCTGATGGCCTGACCCTTGGTCAGGTTGACGCCAGGTCCCCCGGGCGCGCTGCCCTTGGATACATCCACCACGCGCTGTCCCCTCTCATTGCTTACGCCGCGGCCCGCCCGTGTGCGTGCGGCTGACGAGAACCCTACGCAGTCACGCCCGGGCCGCCACAGTCGCGTCGCACTTTGTGTCGGTGTTGCAACACACCAGGTGCCGGGCGGGTGCCGGGCCGTCAGACCTGCCCCGCCTCCCTCATCTGCCTCAGTTCCTTCTTCAGCTCGCCCACCTCGTCGCGCAGCCGTGCGGCCACTTCGAACTGCAGCTCGGCGGCCGCGCCGCGCATCTGCTCCGTCATCTCCTCGATGAGCGCTGCCAGTTCGGCGGCGGGGCGGTCGGTGAGCACATCGCCCTTCTTGCCCGCCCTGGCCGCCTTGCCGGCCTTGCCGCCGAGCACGGGCACCGGGGCCTTGGCGCCCTTGCCCTCCTTCGCCTGCCGGAAGCCGGAGCCGAGTAGCTGTTCGGTGTCGACCTGCTCGCGCGCGATGGAGGCGACGATGTCGTTGATCTTCTTGCGCAGCGGCTGCGGATCGACCCCGTGCGCCGTGTTGTACGCGACCTGCTTCTCCCGGCGCCGGTTGGTCTCGTCGATAGCCTTCTCCATCGCCGGGGTGATCTTGTCGGCGTACATGTGGACCTGGCCGGAGACGTTGCGCGCCGCGCGGCCGATGGTCTGGATCAGGGAGGTTCCCGAGCGCAGGAAGCCCTGCTTGTCGGCGTCGAGGATGGCTACGAGCGACACCTCGGGCAGGTCGAGGCCCTCTCGCAGCAGGTTGATGCCGACCAGGACGTCGTACTCACCGGACCGCAGCTCGCGCAGCAGCTCGACGCGGCGCAGCGTGTCGACGTCGCTGTGCAGATAGCGGACCTGGATGCCCAGTTCGAGGAAGTATTCGGTGAGGTCCTCGGACATCTTCTTGGTGAGGGTGGTGACCAGGACCCGCTCGTCCCGCTCCGTGCGCAACCTGATCTCGTGCACCAGGTCATCGATCTGGCCCTCGGTGGGCTTGACGACGACCTCGGGGTCGATGAGGCCGGTGGGGCGGATGATCTGCTCCACGAAGCCGTCGGAGCGCGAGAGTTCGTACGCACCGGGGGTGGCCGAGAGGTAGACCGCCTGGCCCACGCGCTGCTGGAACTCCTCCCACTTCAGGGGGCGGTTGTCCAGGGCGGAAGGCAGCCGGAAGCCGTGGTCGACAAGGGTCCGCTTGCGGGACGCGTCGCCCTCGTACATCGCGCCGATCTGCGGCACGGTGACGTGTGACTCGTCGATGACCAGCAGGAAGTCTTCGGGGAAGTAGTCGAGGAGGGTGTGCGGCGCGGTGCCGGGGGCGCGGTCGTCCATGTGCATCGAGTAGTTCTCGATGCCGGAGCAGCTGCCGATCTGGCGCATCATCTCGAGGTCGTAGGTGGTGCGCATGCGCAGACGCTGGGCCTCCAGCATCTTGCCCTGCTTCTCCATCTCGGCGAGCCGGCCCTCCAGCTCCTTCTCGATGCCCCTGATCGCCTTCTCCATGCGCTCGGGTCCGGCGACGTAGTGGCTCGCGGGGAAGACATACAGCTGGTCGTCCTCGCTGATGATCTCGCCGGTGAGGGGGTGGAGGGTCGACAGCGCCTCGATCTCGTCGCCGAACATCTCGATGCGTACGGCGAGCTCCTCGTAGACGGGGAAGATCTCGATGGTGTCGCCGCGGACCCGGAACGTACCGCGCGAGAAGGCCACGTCGTTGCGCGTGTACTGGATCTCGACGAAGCGGCGCAGCAGCTGGTCGCGGTCGATCTCCTCGCCGACCTTCAGCGGCACCATGCGGTCCACGTACTCCTGCGGCGTACCGAGGCCGTAGATGCAGGAGACGGAGGCGACCACGACGACGTCGCGGCGGGTGAGCAGCGAGTTCGTCGCGGAGTGGCGCAGCCGCTCGACCTCCTCGTTGATCGAGGAGTCCTTTTCGATGTACGTGTCCGACTGCGGGACGTACGCCTCGGGCTGGTAGTAGTCGTAGTACGAGACGAAGTACTCGACGGCGTTGTTGGGCAGGAGCTCGCGGAACTCGTTCGCCAGCTGGGCGGCGAGGGTTTTGTTCGGCGCCATGACGAGCGTGGGGCGCTGGAGCTTCTCGATCATCCAGGCGGTGGTCGCCGACTTGCCGGTGCCGGTCGCGCCGAGCAGGACGACATCCTTCTCACCTGCGCGAATGCGCCGCTCCAGCTCGGCGATGGCCGCCGGCTGGTCACCGCTGGGCTGGTAGGAACTGACGACCTCGAAGGGCGCCACCGTACGTTCGATGCTTGAAACGGGCCGCATGCATCAACCGTACGACCCGGCACTGACACACACGCGGTGATCGCCCCGGGTCACCGGCGCCACGAGGTTCCCGGGGCCGGGTGCGGGACGCCGGGGCCGGCCGGCCGCTGCCAGTCGGTGCGGCCCATGACCAGCTTGGGATCGAACATCACGACCACGCCCGCCAGGAACAGGAAGATCACCGGGCCGATCAGCATCGGGGCGAGAAGCAGGGTGGACGTCTCGCCGCCGGTGGTGGTCGCCGGGCCGTGGAGGTGGACTCTGAGCGCCGCCATGCCGGTGTAGTGCATGCCGCTCACCGCGACGCCCATGACGAGGCTGGCGCCCAGGCTCGGCAGGAATCCACGTATCGACACGGCCGCCCAGAGCGCGACGGTCGCGGCGACCACCGCGATCACCACGGAGAGCGCGACGGTGAGGGTGTCGTACTGGAGCTGGCCGCGCAGTCGCATTCCGGCCATACCGAGGTAGTGCATGGAGGCGACCCCCAGGCCGGTTATCGTGCCGCCCGTGACCAGGGCCATCGGCGTGACTCCCCGGTATCCGACGATGAAGACGCCGATGCCGACCATGACGACGGCGACGCCGAGACTGGCGTAGGTCAGGGTCGCGTCGTAACTGATGGGCGTCTCCTTCACCGTGAAACCCATCATCGCGATGAAGTGCATGGTCCAGATTCCCGAGGCGATGGCGGTCGCACCGAGCGCGAGCCAGCCGGTCTTCCAGCCGTGCTCGTTCCTGAGTGACCTCGCGGTGCAGCGCAGCCCGAGCGCGCCGCCGAGACACGCCATGAGGTACGCCGCGACCGGGGTGACGAGGCCGTAGGTAAATCCGTCGACAGTGCCCTGCATTCCCTTTGAGCCCTTCAGCTTCCGTCGCCGGGTGACGAGGGCCCACTCGTGATACAGAGGCCCGTTTCGGGCGACAGTAGGCCGAGCCGGGTGATCCGCACACGTTTTCTCGGCAATTCATCGGCAGAGGCAGTGACACGTGACGCGCCGCGGGCGGTTTCGTTCACTTCGTGGCCATCCTTCACCTGTCCATCGTTGACTATTTGCTGCCACTCTCGGACCGTCCGTGATCACTCCAGGCGAGGAGTCCTTGTGTACGCACGCACCGTCTCGGCCACGGCCGCAGCGCTCCTGGGCGCCACCGCACTGCTGCTGCCCGCCTCGGCCACCCAGGCAGCCAGTCCCAGCGGCACCGACGACGAGCCCGCCGTCATCGCCCACAGGGGCGCGTCCGCGTACGCACCCGAGAACACACTGGCGGCGATCGACCTGGCCGACCGGATGGGCTTCGCCTGGGTGGAGAACGACGTACAGCGCACCAAGGACGGCAAACTGGTGGTCGTCCACGACGACAGCCTCGCCAGGACCACGAACGTGGAGCAGGTCTTTCCCGGCCGGTCACCGTGGAAGATCAAGGACTTCACCGCGGCGGAGATCGCCACGCTGGACGCCGGCAGCTGGTTCGGCCCCCAGTTCACGGGCGCGCGGGTGCCGACCCTCAAGCAGTACGTGAACCGGGTCGACCGCAACCACCAGAAGCTGCTCCTGGAGATCAAGAAGCCCGAGCTCTACCCGGGCATCGAGAGGGACACCCTGCGCGTGCTGCGCGAGGAGGGCTGGCTGAACCGCCACCACGTCAAGCACAAGCTCGTCATCCAGAGCTTCGGCGCGGACAGTGTGAAGGCCGTGCACGAGCAGCGGCCCGACCTCACGACCGGCTTCCTCGGGACGCCCCCGGTGACCGACCTGCCGAAGTACGCCCGGTTCACGGACCAGATCAATCCGACGCACACGTCGCTGACGGCCGACTACGTCGCGGCGGTCCACCGGCTGAAGGGCGCGCACGGCAAGCAGCTCCAGGTCAACACCTGGACGGTGAACACGGCGGCGGCCGCGACGCGGGTGAACGACTTCGGCGTGGACGGGATCATCACCAACAACCCCGACGTCGTCCGGGACGCCGTCAGCGAGTAACGGCCGGAGCATTGTCAGTGCCCGGTCGTACCGTGGTGCGCATGGACAGCGACGGGCAGTTCGTGGAGTGGGCGGTCATCGGCAGCGGCGACAGCGGCATCGGGCCGCTGCTGGTGGCCGCCACCGATGCAGGCCTGGTGTGCGTGGTCTTCCACGCCGGTCCCGCGGTACGGGAGAAGGCGCTCGCCCAGCTGCGGACGCGGCTCGGCGCCGAGCTGACGGAGGCGCCCGGCTCCGCGCGGCTGGCCGAGCCCATACGGCAGCTCGGGGCGTACTTCGCGGGCGAGCTGCGCGACTTCACCCTGCCGCTGGACTGGTCGCTCACCTCCGGGTTCAACCGGCAGGTGCTGCGCGAGCTGGCGACCGGCGTTCCGTACGGCGCGGTCGTCGGGTACGGCGATCTGGCGGGGCGGGTCGGGCAGCCCGGCGCGGCGCAGGCGGTCGGAGCGGCGATGGGGTCGAATCCGCTGCCCGTGGTGGTGCCCTGCCACCGGGTGGTGGAGAGCGACGGCGGGCTGGGCGGGTTCGGCGGCGGCCTGGAGACCAAGCGTGCCCTGCTGGCGCTCGAAGGAGTGCTGCCCCAGCCGTTGTTCTGAACTCAGTTCCGTACATCGGTAAGGACTGGCACACTGCGGCGGTGACTACGACCGACAAGACGGCCGGTACACCGGCTCGTGAACCGGCCGGTACACCGGCCGGCAAGGCAACCGCGACAGCGGCGATACCCGGGCCCGACGCGCTGCGCGCCCTCCAGCGGCGTACCTCCGTCGTACTCGTCGTGAGCCAGATCCTGGGCGGGCTCGGAGTACCCATCGGTATCGCCCTCGCGCCCGTCCTCGCGGTCGAAGTCAGCGGCACCGAGGCCCTGTCGGGACTCGCGCCGACGGCCTCCGTCGCGGGCACAGCCCTGCTGTCGATCCCGCTGGCCTCCCTGATGACCTCGCGCGGCCGGCGCCCGGGACTCGTCCTCGCCTACCTGATCGGGGCCCTGGGCGCGGCGCTCGTGGTGGTCGCCGCCGTCATCGAGAACTTCCCGCTGCTGCTGCTCGGCATGGCCGGATTCGGCGCCGCGTCCTCCGCCAACCTCCAGGCGCGTTTCGCCGCGGCCGACCTGGCCGAGCCGGACCGGCGCGCCCGGGCGATCTCGACGGTCGTCTGGGCCACGACCATCGGCGCGGTGTTCGGCCCGAACATCGCGGCCCCGGCGGGCCGCGCCTTCACCGGCACCTCCATACCGGAGACCGCGGGCCCGTTCCTGTGGGCCGCCGGGATTTTTCTCGTCACGGGTCTGATTGTCGCCGTACTGCTGCGCCCCGATCCGCTCCTCACCGCCCGGGCCATGGCCCCGGCGGAATCGCAGTCCACCCAGAGCCGCTCGCTGCGCGCGGGAGTCGCGGCGGTGGCCGCGTCGTCGCGGGCCAGGCTCGCCCTGGTAACGGTGGCCGTCAGTCACACCGTCATGGTCTCGATCATGGTGATGACCCCCGTCGACCTGGGCCACCACGGCGCCGATCTGGAACTCGTCGGTCTTGTCATCAGCGGTCACATCGCGGGCATGTACGCGTTCTCACCGGTCATGGGCTGGCTGTCCGACCGCGTCGGCCGTCTCGCGGTCATCGGCCTGGCGGCCGGTCTGCTCTGCCTCGCCGCCCTGCTGGCCGGCACGGCGGGTCCCAGCCACGCCCAGACCGCCGCCGGCCTCTTCGTACTCGGCCTCGGCTGGTCCGCGGGCCTGGTCTCGGGCTCCGCCCTGCTCACCGACTCGGTGCCACAGCCCGCCCGCGCCGCGGTCCAGGGCCTGTCGGACCTGACCATGAACTCGGCGGCGGGGATCGGCGGCGCGGCGGCCGGCCTGATCGTCGCGCAGGCGGGCTACGGCTGGCTCAACGCCATCGGCGCCTGCCTGCTGCTGCCGATGGCCGCGCTCGCACTGATGGCCACCCGCAACCGCCCTGGCGACGACTCGCCTGAACCGGCCTCAGCGGAAGACCCGGCCGCCCCGGAGGACCCGGCTGAACCGGCTGAACCGGCCGCTAAAGGCTGATGTGGTACGCCTTCCGCAGCGTCTCGTGCACGGTCCAGGTCGTACGGTCCCCCTCGCGCAGCACACACGCGTCACCGGGACCGATCTCCAGGGTGTCGCCGCCCTCCACCTCGACCGTGGCGCGCCCACTGACCACCACGAAAAGTTCGTTGGCCTCGGTGTCGGTGACCACACCAGGCGTGATCTGCCAGATCCCGCGCAGCTGCTTGCCGTCGGGGGACTCCCACAGCACCTTGCCCGTCACCACCGGCTCACCGGACACGATCTGGTCCGGGTCGAGCGGCTCCGGCTCAAGATCAGCATCCGGGATGTGCACGGCGAAGGAGGCAGGAACTTGATCAATTGTCGTCATGGCGCGTCACCCTAGCGGGGGCGTGCGAAGAGCCTCACCGAGGGGCGTTGTCAGTGGTGGCCTCTACCTTGGGTCTTGGAACAGGTGAAGGTCACTCGTCGTAGTGGCGGGCCTCGATGATGTTCCCGTCGGGATCGCGGAAGTAGAAGGAACGAGGAGCGGCGCCGCGGGCCCCGAAGCTGTTGTGCGAGTACGGCGAGACGACAACGCCACTGTCTTCCAGCCGGGCGTGCAGGGCCTCGAAGGCCTGCTTGCCCAGGGCGAGGCAGACATGGTTGACCGGGTGACCGGCCGTGCCCTCGGCGCCAGGGATGGCGTTCATGGACCCGGCCATCGTGAGGGGGGCGAGGTCGAGCAGCGATCCGGCGGAGACACGCACGGAGGGGAAGGGCGCTTTGCCGTCGGCGAACTCGGCGGCACGTACGCCGGTCAGACCGACGGTCTTCTCGTAGAACTCCACCGAGGCCAGCGGGTCGCTCACCCACAGGACGACGTGATCGAGATGTGTTTCTGTCATCCGCCCAGGCTGCGGTGTGATCGTCGCCGGGCACAAGGGGCGCGCTGCGCGACGTTTGAGGGCCCTGCCGACGCGCCAGGAATGGGGCATGCCTGACACCGCACTGCTCATGTCCGGGGAGGTGCGGGAGGCGCTGGAGCGGCGCCGTCCCGTCGTAGCCCTCGAGTCGACGATCATCGCGCACGGTCTGCCGCGCCCGCGCAATCTGCGGGTCGCGCAGGAGCTGGAGGAGGTGGTACGTACCGTCGGAGCTGTTCCCGCCACCATCGCCGTCCTCGACGGCAGGGCCCATGTCGGCCTGGACAAGGCACAGTTGGAGCGGGTCGCGAACGACGACTCGGTGCGCAAGCTGGGTCATCGCGATCTCGCCCCGGCGCTGGCGGCGGGCGCGAGCGGGGCGACGACCGTGTCGGCGACGGCGTTCCTGGCCGCCCGGGCCGGCCTGCGCGTCTTCGCCACCGGTGGGCTCGGCGGCGTACACCGCGAGTGGACCGAGACGCAGGACGAGTCGGCGGACCTGGGGCTGCTGGCGCGGACGCGGATCACGGTGGTGTGCGCGGGGGTCAAGTCGATCCTCGACGTTCCGGCGACGTTGCAGCGGCTGGAGACGCTCGGGGTCGGGGTTCTCGGGTACGGCACCGGGTACTTCCCGGGGTTCTACCTGAGCAGTTCGGGCGAGCCGGTCGACTGGACGGTGCGGACGCCCGGTGAAGTGGCGGCGGTGATGCGCGCCCAGGACGTGCTCGGCGGCCCGGAAGCGGCGCTGCTCGTCGCCAATCCCGTACCCGAGGCCGAGCAGCTCGACCCGGCGCTGCACGACCGGGTGCTGGCCGAGGCCCTGCGGGAGTGCAGGACGCGCGGGATCTCCGGCCAGGGCGTCACCCCGTTCCTGCTGGACTACCTGGCGCGGGGCACGCAAGGCGCCTCGCTGGAGGCCAACTTGGCGGCGGTGCGCGGCAACGTACGACTGGCGGCGCAGATCGCGACCGCGTGGGCGCAGGCATGAGCGAGGACCCGGGAAGGGGTGGGACAGGGGGCGCTGGTGAGGATGAGACCGACGGCTCGGGCGGCGTGGGCGGTGCGTTGCTGGTGGTCGGCGATGTGGTCACCGATGTCGTGGCCCGCCATCGCACACCGCTGGCACCGGCGACAGACACCGCGGCGCAGATCCGGACGCTGCCGGGCGGGGCGGGGGCCAACGTGGCCTGCTGGGCGGCGTACTCGGGGCTGGCAGACGTTCGGCTTCTGGCGCGGGTCGGTACGGACGCGGGTGCGTGGCACGAGGAGCAGCTGCGGAGTGCGGGTGTGCGTCCGCAGGTGGTGCTCGACGGGGAGGCGCCAACCGCCACCGTGATCTCCCTCGTCGACGCGGCCGCCGAGCGCACGTTCCTCACCGACAGCGGCGCCGCGCTGCGCCTCTCCCCCGCCGACTGGTCCGCGTCCCTCCTGAACGGCGTCGCCCATCTCCATCTCTCCGGCTACCTCTTCTTCGCCGGTACGAGCCGCGAGACGGCCCGCTTGGCGCTGCGGGCGGCCCAGGAGCGGGGGGTGACGGTGAGCGTGGATCCGGCGTCGGCGGGCTTCATCGCCGAGCTGGGCGTGGACCGGTTCCTGGAGGCCGTGGCGGGGGCGGATGTGCTGCTGCCCAACGCGGACGAGGCCCGGCTGCTCACCGGGTTGCCGGAAACGGCGGACGCCGCGGCCAAGTTGAGCCGCCACTTTCCGCTGGTCGCCGCCACCCTGGGCGCCGGGGGCGCACTGGTCGCCGCGGCCGGCGGCGTGCAGCACCGGGTTCCGGCCGCCCCGGCGAAGGCGGTGGACTCGACGGGCGCGGGTGACGCCTTCGCGGGCGCGTTCCTCGCGGCACGCATCGCCGGTGCGGATGCCGCGCGGGCCGCGGTGGAGGGGTGCGACGCCGGGGCGCGGGCAGTGGCGCTGGTGGGCGGGCGACCACCTCTGGGGTGACGGTCGCGCCCTGATGTCACTGCCCCGGGAGCCCCGTCCACGCCGGATGCCGCGGATCATCGGCCCGTACGAGCACATCCGCGGCCTCCCCCGGCCGCGCCTCCCGCTCGTACCGGGCAAAGGCAGGCAGCGTCCACTTCGCCCCCGCGTCCGTCCCGCGCTCCAACGCCCCCGCGGACAGCCGCACATGCACCGTGAGGTCGAACGGAAACCAGTGCCGCAGGAGCATCGGCCCGTGCAGCAGCAGCACACCACCAGCAGGAAGCTGTACGTACGGACTGCGCGTCGCCCGGTCGGTGGCCGGGTTCCACAGGTCGGGCAGAACGCGCCCGGAGCCGCCGGGCTCCAGTGGTCCGAAGACCTCGCGCCACAGGGCGCGGATGTCGAACCAGCCGTCGTAGTACGAGTCGGGATCCTCCTTGCCGAACTCGTACCGCAGCGACGCCGGCCGCAGAAACCCCTGCGTACCGACCACCACGACCGTACGGCCGCGCAGTCGCAACGCATCGGCGAGCCGCCCGGCGACCTCGCCGGTACGGGCGGCGGGCGCACCGTCGACGGCGGCCTTGAGCCACGGCCCGCCGTCGGCCGGGCTCAGGCCGCCGAGATGGTCGGCGAGGGCGTCGGTGAGCCGTTCCCAGGTGATCGCTTCGAACTGCACCCCCACATCAAAGCGGAACGGCACCCCGCAGTATTCGGCGAGCGTCTAGACGTCGTGCGGCGGCGGGGGCTCGATCCGGTCGGCGAGCGCGACACCGCGCTCGGCGATCAGGTCCTGGCAAGCACGCAGCCCGGGCCTTGGCATGACGCCTGAGGAGCGGATGGCGAAGACGGCCTGGACCGACCGCCCCTGGACGACCAGTTCGTCCACTTTGTCGCGTACGGCGGCGGGCAGCGCGTCCCAGAGATCCGAAGTCATGGGTCCGACCCTAGCCGCACCCGTTCAACGGTCCGCTTGACCTTCCGCTTGACCTTGCCATTGACGTCAGGGTTGAACCATGGCCGCATGAACACCTCGAAGCAGCAGAGGAACCAGCAGTACGCCGTCATCGTCACCGGCGCCGGTACGGGCATCGGCCGCGCCACGGCCCGGATGTTCGCCTCCGCAGGTGCCCACGTCGTCGCGGTGGGCCGCAGGCCGGCGCCGCTCGCCGAGACCGCGGAGGCACACCCGCGGATCCGCCCGCTGGTCGCGGACATCACGGCCGACGGCGCCGCCGAGGAGATCGTGCGCACGGCCGTCGAGGAGTGCGGGCGGCTCGACGTACTCGTCAACAACGCCGGCATCGTGAGCGCCGGACCGCTCGGCGCGCTCTCGCGCGACGGCGCGCAGGCACAGCTCGCGACGAACCTCGTCGCCCCCGCGCTGCTGGCTCAGGCAGCGCTGCCCGCGCTGGAAGCTTCGGCGGGCGGCGTGATCGTAAACGTCAGCACATCGGTCGGTCAGCGCGCCTGGCCCGGCAATTCCCTGTACGCCGCATCGAAGGCCGCACTCGAACTCCTCACCCGCAGCTGGGCGGTGGAGCTGGCACCGCGCGGCATCCGGGTCGTAGCGGTGGCGCCGGGAGCGGTCGACACCCCGATCGGCGAACACCAGGGCCTGACCCCGGCGCGCCAGGCCGCCGTACGGGAATGGCAGGTGGCGCACACCCCGCTCGGCCGGATCGGCCGCCCGGAGGAGGTGGCATGGGCGATTACGCAACTGGCGTCGCCGGGCGCGTCGTTCGTGACGGGGGTCGTGCTGCCGGTGGATGGTGGCGCGGTGGTGGCGTGATACGACTGGTCGGCGAGGCCAGCGGGAGGTGTGGGATCAGTGAGGTTACTGCGTATCGGCGAACTGGCACGGGCGACGGGCACAACGGCCCGCGCCCTGCGCCACTACGAGCAGGAGGGCCTGATCTCCTCCCGCCGGGCCGCGAACGGCTACCGCGAGTACGACGAAGAGCTGACGGTCGTACGCGTCCGCAACATCCGCCACCTCCTCGAAGCCGGCCTCACGCTGGAGGACGTCCGTGCCTTCCGGCCGTGCCTGGACGGCGATGTGGCCGCCGCGCCGCCGTCGGACGGCGGCCTGCGGATCGCGCTGGACCGCCTGGCCGTACTCGACGCGCGGATCGCGGCCCAGACGGAGGCCCGGGACAGGCTGGCGGCGGCGCTGTACAGGGCGACCGGCGGCGGCCCGCCACCCCACGACGCAACCGCCGCCGACTCGCCCTCGTACTCCCTTTCCTACTCCCCTGCCGCGCACGCGGGCGCGTCGGCGTCGACGGAGAGCGGGCTGCCTGCGGGCAGCATGTAGGTGACGTACAGGACGACCGGCTCACTCCCGAGGTTGCGCCCTATGTGCCGGTGCTTGGCTCCGGAGGGCTCGATGAAGGACTGGCCCGCGGTCGTCGTCTCGACGGAGCAGTCGTCGAGCGTCCGGGACAGGGTTCCCTTCTGTACGACGGCTATGAGCTGCCCGGGGTGGTGGTGCCAGCCGGTCGATCCGCCCGGGGCGATGGTGATGGTGCGTACGACCACATCCGTGACGCCCTTGGCCTTCACCTTCATGGTCCCGGCGGAGGTTCCGGTGGCGAGCACCGTGCCGCTCACTCCGCTGCCGGGCGTCGCGAGCGCGGCGGACGGCACCATGCCGAGCGCCGCCACACACCCGCCGAGGACCATGCCCTTGCGCCCCCACCCCTGATTGCCGTTCCGCACGAAACCCAACAAGCCCATGAACCCTGTGAACCCCGTGAATCCTGTGAACCCCGTGAACCCCATCGGAACCCTCCAACTCCCGGGCGCTGACCGGGGATTCGATCGGAGTCCCCGCCGCCTCAATCGCCGAAATCGCCTCACCGTATCCGAGATCAACTCCGCGCCCCAGGGGTTGCGCACGACGGTTCTCCGGGAGATCGAGAACGGGTTTCAAACCCCCTCCCCGTACGCTGATGACCTGGATGCGGCGATCGGCCGTATCGGCCGCTTCCCGAGTGGATACCGCCAGTGACCAGCCCAGCACCAGCCATCTGCTCCACCTGCCACGTCCCCCACCACACCCTGTTCGCGTCCCCGGACCTGATCGAACAGATCGTGTACGGCGGCCGGGATCCGGCGACAGATCCGGCGTGGGAGTCCTGGCGCGGCCACGGTGGAGGAGTACGCCCAGTGGTGCGGCCACCTGTGCGGCATGACATGCCTGCGCATGGCTCTCGGCCCCGGCGCCCCCTCCCTCTTCGCGCTCCGCGACGGGGCGCTGGAGTACGGGGCGTACACGCAGGACGCGCAGGGGACGATCCGCAGCCTGATCTACGCCCCGATGGCGACGTACGCCGAAGAGGCACACACCCTCCCCACCACGGTCCACCGCCACCTCACCACGTTCGAAATCCTCGAACTCCTGGACCGGGGCCGGACCGTCATGGCATCGGTCCACTACGAGATCCGCGACCCGGACCGCGAGGCTCCGGGCAAGGGCGGCCACTTGGTCCTGATCACGGCCCGTACGCCCGACGGCGAGGCATGGAAGCGGGCCCGGGGGCGTAGCCGGCCCCCGAGCCCTGTTCAATGCCGCCCATCTGGCACGCCGTCCAGTAATGGGACCAGGTCAGTCGTTATGTCGCCGCGTCATGCCTTTAGACCACCGCAGACCGAGCTCCGCGGGCCGGAATTGAACCGGCATCTCGACGTGCATGGGCCTGGGCCCGGTTGGAAACGGCGATCGGCGGCGAATGCTGAGTCTGGAGCAAGAGTCTGAGATTGATCGCGGTCCGTATCCGGTACCGCGGCAGTCACGACGAACTTCAGTTTCAGCTTGCGCTCTTCGCGCACCCCGACCGCACGATGGCGCCCGGGGAGTCTTTTGGGGAGGCTACCCGAACAGGTAGCCGAAGACGGCGTCACCCACCCGCTGGTCCGTGACCTCGGCGCCGTTCGCCTCTTCCCGCGCGAACTTCACAGCCTGCTGGAGCTTTTCCACCCGCTCGAGCAGCTCGTTCACGCGGCGGGCCGTCAGCGCGCCGGAGAACTTCACGGTCGTCCAGTACCCGACCGGAATGTCCTCGTAGTACACCTCGACCTGGGCCGGGTGCTTGTCGGTCGCCTCCGCCTTCACATGGTTGCGCGGCACCTTCTTCGTACGAAGTGTCCGTACCGCTTCCGTCTTCCAGTCGTCGGTCGACGGGTCCAGCGTCCATGCCTCAGAGGCGTCGAGCACCGGCAGCTTCCGCACAAAGGCATTGATGTCCGCCAACTGCTTCTCCAGGAAGAGGAGATAGGACACAGGTGCCTCGCTCACCAGCACGCGGCCGTCGACGGTCACGTCGGCGCGGGCGGTGCAGTTGGCCCAGTCCTTGGTGGCGGTCACGTCGAACAGCCGGGTCAGCGTCTTCGCGGTGTCGCGCAGTACGTCCTCGGCCTTGACCTGAACGCGCGTGGACTCGGGCGGAAGCTGCTCGCCCTCCTCGTCCTTGGCCTGGTACGTACGCGAAATGCCCGCGAGCAAGGCAGGCTTCTGCAGTGCATGCTGAGCCACCGTAAGGTCCTGCTGCGCCTTGGACTTGACGCCCTTCTCGACTGCGATGATCTGATTGAGTTTCGCCACGTCCATGACGCTAGCAACATCAACCGCCCACTCTCGAACGATTATCCAAGCCTCGGGGGAGTACGCACCATGGGCACAGCCCTCATAGCTGTAATCGGCACCCTGCTCGGCTCGGTAGCCACCCACTTCTTCCAACGCCAGACGGCAGAACGCGCAGCCGCCCTCACCCGCGCCGAACAGCTCCGCCAGGAGCGGATCTCGACGTACAGCGCCTTCGCCGGCGCCCTGGTGGACTACCGCCGCGCCCAGAACGACCGGTGGCACCGCAGGGCCGAGGCGCCGGACAGTGCCGACGCCAGAAACTCGCGCCTGGACTCGTACGCACAACGCTCGGCGGCCCGGCAGGCGCTGATCCGGGTGCAGCTGATCTGCGCGGACAGCCAGGTCGTACAACTAGCCCTGACCGCCTTCGATTTCGTGCACTGCATGCACGAGGCAACGGACGCGTCCGAGCGCGCCCGCCGCTCCGCGGAGGCGGACGATGCCTTGGCCAGGTTCATCGAGGCGGCGGCGCCGAGCGTGCGCTGACACCTGGTCGCAGGCTCGCTTGGGTACGCTCCCTGCATGGACCTGGTGGTGATCGAACCAGAACCACACAAGCGGAGGCACTGCGCGGAGTGCCGACAGGGCCCTCTCCGCTTCCACATCCTGGAGTTCAACGCCGTAATCTGCCTCGACTGCGCGGACCTGGCCCACCTGGTCTACCTCCCGCGTGGCAACGCGGCCCTGACGCGCCGGGCCCGCGAGGCGAGCTCGCTCTGGGCAGTGGTCATCCGCCACAACAAACGCCGCAAGCGCTACGAACGCCAGGGCCTCCTGGTCGAGGAAACCGCCCTCGCCCACGCCGAGTCGTCCTGCCTGGCGGACGCGGACGCCCGCGCCCGCCGCCGCACCCGCGACGCAACCCGCCGCGCGGCCGAGGACGTACGCTTCACGGCCACCCTGACCACCAAAATCCTCCACCTCTTTCCCTCCTGCCCGCCCCACCGAGCCCAGGCCATCGCCACCCACACCTCCCAACGCGGCAGCGGCCGGGTGGGCCGCAGCGCGGCGGCCCGTGCCCTGGACGAGGCGGCAATAACGGCAGCGGTCCGAGCCGCAATTCGCCACGAGGACACGCCGTACGACGCACTGCTGATGAGCGGGGTACCACGATGGAAAGCGCGGGCGAGAGTGGCACGGGCCATCGAGACGATCCTGACCACCTGGCAACTAGAGCCGTAGATCCCCTGCACACGCCGCCGCGTCCACGAACGGATTTCGACCGAGACGGAGAGTCCGGCAGCCAGGCTCAACCCGATCGTGATGCCCCGCACCGTCTGTGGCACGGAGATGCTCTATCCCCCGGTTGATCCGGAACACATACAAAGTGCTGCTGACCCGCGGGATGGTCGGGACCGTCATCTATTCCACCGACGGCGAGACCCGAGCCAAGCTGCGGGCGCTCGTACAGCCCAGGGATTCAGCGGCGCTTCCCGTCTGGACCGGCACGGCTGACGCTCCGGAATGTCTGCGCCCCTCGTACCGGGTCGAGACAGTTCATGCAGACATATGCCATAGGAGCATGGTTGGCCGATACGCTCTCATTCCGCTTCCGTGGGCATCCCCGGAAGCGTTCAGGGAGGGCTGTCCAGGCTCCGCCGTGCGGCCCTTGCACTGCCTGGGGGGCTTCACGTGCACGAGATGATCAAGGGCGCCAATGTCGGTCTGGCAGCGCTCAGCGAGAACACCGGATCCGTCACCGTCAGCCTGGGATGGAGCAGCCCCGACGGGGATGGGGACGCCGACGTTTCCGTACTGCTGCTGGGTGCGGACGGGAAGGTGCGCAGTAACGCCGACTTCTTCTTCTACAACAACCCTGCCGCGGCCAACGGCAGCGTGCAGCTCCTCGGCCAGACGCCGACCAGCAACGGCAATGAGGACCGCATCCAGCTGGACCTCACCGCCTTACCCTCCGACGTCGAGCGGGCCGTGGTCGCAGCCAGCCGTCATCAACGTGCCGCATTCGGGCAGTTGGAGAACCTCCGGATCACACTGACCGACGCGGGCGGCGAGCGGCTCCTCGGCTTCTCGATCTCCGGGGCGAGTGTGGAGAGCGCCTTCGTGTTCGGCGAGATGTACCGGCGCAACGACGAGTGGAAGTTCCGGGCGGTCGGGCAAGGTTACGAGACCGGGCTGGCCGGGCTGGCCACCGACTACGGCATCGAGATCGACGATGACGAGGAACAGGACGCCGGGGCCGCTGGGGCCGCTGGGGCCGCAGAAGAGGAGGCGGACGATGTCTCCGGCTCGGCGCCGGCCTCGGCGGTTGTTCCGGCGCCGAGGTCGGCGGCCGTGCCCGTCGTGGATGTTCCGGTGGTTGAGGTGCCGGTGGTCGTCCCGGCTCAGGTAGCTCCTGCTCCCGCTGCTCCCGCGCGCCGACTGCGTACCGCCAGGAAGAAGGTCACGCTCCCCAAGGTCCCCAGGAAATCGCTGGCGGAGAACGACTCCTGGCGGGCCGCCCGGCTGTTCCCCGCCTCGTCCCTCAAGAGCGACAGGGAACGCGAGGTCCGGGCGACCTCGATCCTGCTGTCCGTGATGGCCCACGTACCGGAGTTCGGCCGCAGGCTCACCGCCGGCTTCGGTGCGCCGTCCGGCCACATCGAAACGTTCACGGAAGTTACGCTGCCGAACGGGGACAGCCCGAGACGTCCGGACGGCGTCATCCGGATCGAGCGCGCGGGCAAGCTCTGGACTGCACTGGTGGAGACCAAGACCAACGGCAATCCGCTCAAGGCACAGCAGGTCCAGGACTACATGGACATCGCTGCCCGGCGCGGCTACGAAGCCGTCATCACGCTCTCCAACGATGTGGCGCTCGAAGGCAGTCCCCTCGTCGACGTCAAGATCGACGGCCGCCGGAAACACAAAGTCGCCCTGTGGCATCTCTCCTGGGCCGAAGTCACCCACCAGGCCCAGATGTTGATCCGACATGAAGGGTACGAAACGAGATCCGCGCCTGGATGCTTCAGGAACTCCTCCAGTACCTCCAGCACGAGAACTCCGGTTGCCACGGCTTCCAGAACATGGGACCGGCCTGGGTGCCGGTACGCAACGGCATCGACCAGGAGACCCTCTGCCCGGGCGACCAGCGCGCCGTGCTCGTCGTCGAGAGCTGGGAACGGCTCATCCGGCAGGTGTGCCTGAGGCTCGGCGGTGAACTCGGCGAGAAGGTCATGCCGGTCCAGCGCGTCAAGCGCGGCACCGACCCGCAGTCCCGGCGCACCGCCCTCGCGGAACGTTTCTGTGAGGACGGGCGGCTGCACGCCGAAATTCGGATCGATGGCGCGGCCGGAGTTCTGGCTGTCACCGCCGACCTCCGGCTGGGCAAGCTGCGTACTTCTATAGACGTCGTGGCTCCCGATCAGGTGTACCCCCTCAGCAGGGTCAAGCGTCTGCTGAAACAGCTCGTGGAAGCGCCGGCCGACCTGCACGTGCAGACCCTTCTTGACGGTGAGGGAGCGGGCCCGCGCGGCACGCTGGAGAAACTCCGGCCCGAACCTGGAGATCTCGTCCCGAGGAATGCCGGACAGATTTCTGGTTTCCGGTTGTCCCTCTCCAAGAGCGTGGGCAGCACGCGCGGCAACGCCGAGACCGGATTCATCCGCAGCGTGGACGACGCGGTGGACCGCTTTCACTCGAACGTGATCGTGCACTTGGAGTCTCTGGCCGGTCGCCGGTCACCGGAGGTCGCCCTGGCCTGAGCCGCCGGGCAGCAGGGATGCCTCAATCACCCGTGCCAGATGCAAGCATGACGGTGGCGGGCCGGCGGGTGGTCGAGGTCCTCCGCGGTGGTGGGGCCAGCGCGGAGTTGTTTGCGGGCTCGGGTGGTGAACTGGTGGAGGGCGGCGCGGGCCTGGGTTTCTTGTTCGGAGCGGCCGGTGATCGGGGCGCCCGAGGCGCGGGGGAAGGTGTAGGAAACAAAGGTGTGGATCAGGCGGTCCGGGGCCGGGCGGCGGGCTGCCCGGCGGGCGGCGCGGAGTTCCGCGTTGGAGTAGCGGAGGTCCGTCAGCGCGTGGGCCGTCCACGAAGTGGCGGGGGCGGATCCGGTGGACCACCAGCTCGTGTCGCGGTGCTTCAGTGGAGTGTGGTGGGCGGTACGGGACATGGGGGCCTCTGGCGACGGGCCGCCGGTCGTTCCGGCGTGGCCGTGCTAGAAGTCGGCAGCGGTAAAGCGGCCGTATCGTTTGGTTCGCATGTGCGCAGCCTGACTCGTGCCGCCTGTTGTTGTCGAGCGCTTTCTCCGCTCGCAGCAGCGGCTCGTGATGCCAAGTGGGCTGCCGTCCAGCATCAGGCGTCCAGTAGTGACGTCAGTGCGCCCACCGGGTCTTCGTCCGGGGGGCCCGTCGGCCACCAGTCGTCTGTGCCCGGGTCTGATTCGTAGGGGTACCAGCGGTCGTCGTGGCCCAGGCGGAGCTGGATGCCTCGTTCCGCGTCGGTGAGGCGGTTGCGGTGGGGGCGCAGGCGGGGGAGGTCGGCGGCGGCCAGGGCAGGGCGGGCCCGGTCGAAGGGGCCTGCCGGGGGGTCCCAGGGAGTTTCGAGTACGGACAGGCCGGTCAGGCCGCCCTGTTGCCAGGCGGCCACCGCGCGGGCCAGGTCGGTGGGGCTGCGGTCGTTCGCCGAAGCCAGGGCGGCGTACAGCTTGCGGGTGGCGGCCGTCAGGCCGGAGCCGGGCTGGGCGGCGGCCAGGCGCACCGCGTCCTGCCAGGGGGTGAGCGTCGCGATGGGGTCCGTGCCGGTGGTGAGGAGCGTGTGGGCTCGGGCCGCCGCGTCCGTGACGAGGAGGTCCAGGGACAGGGGGTCGGGCGCGCCGCGTGTGCCCGGGTACGCGCCCGAGGCGTGGCCGGGGTGCGGGGGTACGGGCAGCGGGCCCGGGAGCGGTGGGAGCGTACGCGGCGCCAGGGCGGTGGTTGCCGGTACGCCGGGGAAGGGCGGCGGTGCGGGCTTCTCGCGGGCTGAGTGGGCGGCGTTGCGGCGGGCGAGGTCGTCCAAGAGGTCGCGTTCGGCGCGGCCGCGCATCAGGAGCAGGACAAAGGGGTCGGCGTCGAGCAGGCGGGCCGTTTCGTAGCAGAGGGCCGCCGCGTGCTTGCAGGGGTGGCCGCGGTCCGGACACGAGCAGGACGGGACCAGGTCGCCGGGCGCCGGTAGCAGGTCCACGCCCACCTCGGCCGCCGAGTCCACCAGGGAGTGCGGCATGTCCTTGTCGAGCAGGGCCGCCATGTGGGACGGGTCGGCCGCCGCCACGGCCAGGAAACGGTCCCAGTCGTCGTCGGAGAGCGTGCGCAGGCGGATCTCCGTACGGTACGGGCGGGGGCGGCTGCCTCGTACGTACGTGATGATCCGGCCCGGCGTCACACTGATCGCGCCGACGTTGCCCTCGCCGGCGTACGTATGGCCACGGGCCAGGCGGGCCGGGTCGAGTGAGAGTGCTTCCAGGGCCTCGACCCACGCGTTGCCCCACCAGGTGCTGCCACTACTGCTACCGCGTGTGCTCATGCCGGCCTCCGCAGTGAGACCAGGTCGGCCAGTTCGCGGTCGGTGAGTTCTGTCAGGGCTGCTTCTCCGCCGCCGAGAATCGCGTCCGCCAACGCCCGCTTGGACGCGATCAGTTCGGCGATACGGTCCTCCACCGTGCCCTCCGCGATCAGTCGGTGCACCTGCACCGGCTGGGTCTGGCCGATGCGGTACGCGCGGTCGGTCGCCTGGTCCTCGACCGCCGGGTTCCACCAGCGGTCGTAGTGGATGACGTGGGCCGCCCGGGTGAGGTTCAGGCCGGTGCCGGCCGCCTTGAGGGAGAGCAGGAAAACGGGGACCTGGGCGGACTGGAAACGGTCCACCATCTCCTCGCGCTGCGCGATGGGCGTTCCCCCGTGCAGGAGCTGCGACGGGACCGCGCGGGCCGTCAGGTGGTCGGCGAGCAGCCGGGCCATCGTCACGTACTGCGTGAAGATCAGGACCGAACCGCCCTCCGACAGGATCGTGTCGAGCAACTCGTCGAGGAGTTCGAGCTTGCCGGAACGGCCGGTGAGCCGCCGCGTGTCCTCCTTCAGATACTGCGCGGGGTGGTTGCAGATCTGCTTGAGAGAGGAGAGAAGCTTCATGACCAGGCCTCGGCGCGCGATGCCCTCCGACACCTCGATGGCCGCCATCGATTCCCGGACGGACGCTTCGTAGAGGGAGGCCTGTTCGCGGGTGAGCGAGACGGGGTGGTCGGTCTCCGTCTTGGGCGGCAGCTCCGGCACGATGCCCGGGTCGGACTTCTTGCGGCGGAGGAGGAAGGGGCGGACCAGACGAGCCAGGCGCTCGGACGCCTCTTCGTCCTCGCCGCTCTCGACCAGGCGTGCGTGGCGGGCTCGGAAGGACTTGAGCGGGCCGAGCAGGCCCGGGGTCGTCCAGTCGAGGAGCGCCCACAGCTCGGAGAGGTTGTTCTCCACGGGCGTGCCGGTCAGGGCGATGCGCGCGGGGGCCGGGATGGTGCGCAGCGCCTTCGCCGTGGAGGAGTACGGGTTCTTGACGTGCTGCGCCTCGTCGGCGACGACCATCCCCCAGGTGTGGGCGGCCAGTTCGGGCGCGCTGGTGCGCATGGTGCCGTACGTCGTGAGGACGAACCCACCGTCGGGTTCGTTGGCGTCGTCCAGAGTGCGGGCCGCGCCGTGGAAGCGGCGGACGGGGACGCCGGGTGCGAAGCGCGTGATCTCGCGCTGCCAGTTGCCGAGGAGGGACGCCGGGCAGACGACGAGCGTGGGGGCGCTGCGGGCACGGCGCAGGTGGAGGGCGATGACCGTGATCGTCTTGCCGAGCCCCATGTCGTCGGCGAGGCAGCCGCCGAGGCCGAGGGAGGTCATCTGGTCCAGCCAGGCGAGTCCGCGCAGCTGGTAGTCGCGCAGGGTGGCGTCGAGGCCGGGCGGCTGGGCGATGAGCGCGCCCGTGCCGGGGCCGGTACCGGTACCGGCCGTGAGGCGGTCCCTGAGTGCGGCCAAGGCACCCACCGGCACTGCTTCAACCTGCTCGCCGTCGACTTCCGCGCTGCCCGTGAGAGCCGCCGCCAGTGCGTCCACCGGCTGCAGCAGTCCCAGTTCACGCTTGCGTGCCTTGCGTACGAGCGCCGGGTCCACCACCACCCACTGGTCCCGGAGCCGGACGATCGGGCGGTGCGCCTCGGCGAGTGCGTCCATGTCCGCCTCGCTGAGCGGCTCGCCGCCGACCGCGAGCTGCCAGCTGAAGGCGAAGAGCTCCTGGGCGTCGAAGAATGGCGTGCCGTCGGTCGCCGACCCGGGTGCGGAGCGTACGACCGCGGTCGCGGTGAGCGTACGGGCCAGCTCTCTGGGCCAGTGGACCATGACGCCCGCCGCGCCGAGCCTGGCCGCCGCCGGGCCGAGCAGCTCGTACAACTCGTCCTCCGACAGCGGCAGTACGTCGGGAACCGGGCGCTCGAGGAGACGGCCGAGCGGCGGCCAGACGCGCGCCGCGCGGCGCAGCGCCAGCACAGCGTCGATGCGGGCGCGCGGGCCGAAGCCTTCGCTGCCGCCGCCGGACCACAGGGCGCCCGCGTCGATGACGTGCGTGGGGTCGGCCAGGCTGTGCACCTGGACCAGGGCTGTGCCGGCCCGGCGCTCCGCTGGGCCGTCTCCGTTCTCGGATGTCTCCCCGTCCCGCGTCTCGTTCGCCGCGCTGTCGAAGAGTTCGAACTGGGACAGGTCGAGGCGCAGCGACACGCGCACCCCCGCGTCCATCCCGGCCGCGATCTCCGCAGCCCACTCCCGCAAACCCGGAAGGTGCTGCGCGGCGCGTGCCGCGAACGGCGCCCCCACCGCGTACGCCGCCGAGGGTGTCCGGGGCAGGTTGTCCACGACCGCGTCCAGGAACGCCTTCACCAGCGCCTCCGGGGCGGGCACCTCTAGGGGCGTACGTCCAGGGAGCGGCACGGCGTGTGCCTCGGGGGGCATGGCCGCGGCGATTGCCCGTACCTGCGCGATGTCGTCGGCGTCGAGCGGCCCGGCCCGCCAGGCGTCGTGGTCCCCGGCGGTCAGCCCGGGCAGCAGCCGGCCCCGCGCGGCGAGGTGCAGGGCATGCAGCGCCGCCGCGCCCCAGCATCGGGTGGCGGGGTGGGCGGCGGGATCGTGGCGTGCCCGGGCCAGCAGTGGCAGGGCCTCCGCGAGGGAGAGGAGGACGGCGGGCACGGTGTGGGGGCGTACGGAGGTGCCGCTGGCGCCGTGACGGCGTACGACCGTGATCTCCGCGGAGGCGCCGGAGGTCTCGGAGGTGCCGGAGCCGTCTGGGAGTGCGCCGCCCTCTGGGTCCCAGAGGGCGATCCTGCCTTCGCGCGGCAGGTCTGCGGGGAGGAAGACCGCGGCGCGACGTCCCGTGGTCGTCATGGCTTCTCCCCCGTCCCCGCTGGTCGCGTGTTGGCCACGCACGTGCGCTCGTGGCCCTTGTGGCGCTTGTGTCCCTGTCCACGTGCGAGTCTACGGGCGGGGTCTGACACTGGTCCTGGATGGCTCCGCCGCAGGTGCGGGCGGCGGCGTACGCATGAACGTCGCGGCATGAGGCACCCGGCCCGGACACGGTCCTGCGAGGAAGAGGAGCAGCCCCATGGGCGAACACCGGGACAAGCCCGCCGAGCCCGCCACCGCCGCCGAAGAGCTCGCCGAAGAGGTCAAGCAGGCGGGGCCGCACACCGCGAACCGTGACCCCGCACGCGGAGAGGACGACGGTGAGGCCGGCGACGCCATATCACCCAACGTGGGAGCCCAGGAGTCCGCTCACCGCGACGACGAGGGCTAGACGAGGGGCTAGGACGCCGGACGGTCCTGCGGGCGTGCCGTCCGTCGCAGGACAGGCGCAAGGTGCTGGCGGCGGTTCCAGGCGATCACCATGAGCGGAACCAGCAGGATCAGCGGCGTCGCGGCGTTCTGGCCGTCGAAGACCATGAGCTGGGTGACGAACGCTCCGACCATCAGCGCACCGAGAGCGAGCGCCGCCACCCCGGACAGAACCGGGATCAGCAGCGCGATCGCGCCCGCCAGCTCCAGGCCACCGACGAGGTACATGAACCAGTCGCCGAAGCCGATCTTGTCGAAGCCCTCCGCCGCCGACGAGTGGCCGATCAGCTTGGGCGACGCACTGGCTACGGCGAAGAACACGGCCAGCAGGATCTGCAGGACGCGCACCGTGATCCGTACCGCCCGAGAGGTCTCAGTGACGGGTGTGACGGCGGGGGTGGGGGTGGCTGTGGTGGTGACGGCGGTGGCGGTGGTGGTCGTTGCCTCGGACATCGTGGTCTCCCTGGGAAGCGGTGCGCCTTGTGCTTTCACAGAGATAGACCGCGCCGCGCCGCGGAACTCATCGCCGGCTCATCACCAAGTCACCTCCAACTCACGGCGTGAGCCAGCCATTTCCGCCGCACCAGTGGCTGCCCGCAAACGCCAACGCGCTGGGCGGGCTACGAGTGCCCGAGCCGGGTACGTGTCCTACTGGAAGAGGCGATTCGTCATGATCATGCGTACTGGGAGTGAACCGAAAACCGCACGCAGTGCCCTCCGGCTCCGGCTCTGGCTGAGCCTGTGGGGCCTGCTCTGGGCCGTCGGCGGAACGCTCGCGTTCGCGGCCACCGGCCGCTCCGGCTGGGCCATCGCCTGCGGCTGCCTCGCCGTCGTCGTCACCGCCGACCTGGTGATGGTCGTACGCCACCTCCGTCAGGGCCCGCACTACCAGCCCGGCCGCGACGTCCCGCCGTACGATCCACCCCACGAGCCGCCGTACGGCCGGCCGCGCCCCTAAGAGTGCGCAGCCACTCTCGCGGTCACTCGTCCGCGTCGAACTTCGCCGCCGCCAGGTACTCCGGCTTCGGATCGAGCGCCGCGGCCAGCCGGAAGTGCCGTTTCGCCTGGTCCGCGCGCAGGGCACGCTCGTACGTACGCGCAAGGGCGAAATGAGCGAAGGCGTTGTCGGGCTCGCGTTCCAGCACGAGCTGGAATTCGAGCTCCGCCGAGCGCAATTGGGCGGACGCGAAGAAGGCACGGGCCCGCAGGAGCCGGGCCGCCGTGTTCTCCGGATGGGCCGCGATGACAGAGTCCAGGAGCTTCACGGCTCCGCGCGGATCGCGCGCGGCCAGCAGGTGCTCCGCCGCGCGGTAGTCGATGATGTGGGTCTCCGGGCTGCTTTCGGGCACGCTGGCATCCTTCCGCTCGCCTCATTCTGTCCAACGGCCCCGGCAGCATGCCGTATTCCGCCACGAAGCCGCTGCCAGGGGCCACTGTCAGGACGCCGCCGTCAGGAGGCCGCCGCCGCGGCCCTCTCGGTCAGTTCCGCCCAGACCTTGCGTACCTGCGGCTCAAGCGCCGCCAGCGGTCCGTCGTTGTCGATCACCAGATCCGCGATCGCCAGCCGCTGTTCCCGGCTCGCCTGGGCGGCCATCCTGGCGCGCGCCTCGTCCTCGGTCATGCCGCGCAGCCGTACGAGCCGGTCCAGCTGGGTCTGCGGGGACGCGTCCACGACGACCACCAGGTCGTACAGGGGCGCGAGACCGTTCTCCGTCAGCAGCGGTACGTCGTGGATGACGACGGCGTCCGCTCCCGCCCCGCGCTCCAGCTCGGCCGACCGGGCGCCCACCAGCGGGTGGACGATCGCGTTCAGCGTCGCCAGGCGGGCGGCGTCCGCGAAGACGATCGCGCCGAGTTTCGGACGGTCCAGAGTGCCGTCCGCGGCGAGGACGTCCTCCCCGAATGCCTCGACGACGGCCGCGAGCCCCGGCGTTCCGGGCTCGACGACCTCCCTCGCGATCTTGTCGGCGTCGATCAGCACGGCGCCGTACGACACAAACAGCCGCGACACTTCGCTCTTGCCGGCACCGATTCCGCCGGTCAGGCCCACTTTCAGCATGCGCGGAAGCCTAGACGAGCAGCCTGGGGGAGCCTAGACGTCGCCCTCCCGCTCCGCGAGAAAGCGTTCGAATTCGAGGCCGATCTCGTCGGCCGAGGGCAGATCGACGGGCTCGGCGACCAAATTGCCCCGCGTCGCAGCACCCGCCACCGCGTCGTACTGGTGCTCAAGGCCCTGCACGAGCGAGACAAGCTCCTCGTCGCCCTCACCGACCTGCCGGTCGATCTCGTCCTGCGTACGCCTGGCCTCCGTACGCAGCGAATGCGCGACGGCCGGCAGCACCAGTCCGGTCGCCGCCGTGATCGCCTCCAGGACGGTCAGCGCCGCGTCGGGGTACGAGGAACGCGCGACGTAGTGCGGCACGTGCGCCGCGACGCCGAGCACGTCGTGCCCCGATTCCTCGAGCCGGAACTCGATCAGGGACTCCGCACTGCCCGGAACCTGCGCCTCGTCGAACGGACTGCGGTGACCCGGCATGAGGTCGGTGCGGTTGCCGTGCGGGGTGATGCCGACCGGGCGGGTGTGCGGGACACCCATCGGAATGCCGTGGAAGTTCACCGAAAGGCGCACACCGAGCCGCTCGACGATCTGCCGTACGGCGAGAGCGAACCGCTCCCACTCCACATCCGGCTCGGGGCCCGACAGCAGCAGGAAGGGCGCTCCGGTGGCGTCCTGGACGAGCCGGACGTCGATCTCGGGCGCCTCGTACTCGGCCCACTTGTCGCGCCGGAACGTCAGGAGCGGACGGCGGGCGCGGTAATCCACCAGCCTGTCGTGGTCGAAACGGGCCACGACCTGGTTCGGCAGCGTGTCCAGCAGCTTTGAGACGATCTGCTCGCCGGTCTCACCCGCGTCGATGTAGCCGTCGAAGTGGTAGAGCATGACCAGTCCGGCCGATTCCTGCGCGAGCGCCATGTCGACGACGGCGAGGCCCTTCGGCTCCCACTCATACAAATCCTGCGGATCCAGCACGATTACCGCTCCTCCTCGTGTTCCTACGGAAGAACGTGCCGTGCGGCGCCGGCATTCCCGGCCCGCCCCTTCCCCGGCAGGGTTTCTGCCCGTTCCCGGGAAGCGTTTTTAAGCGAGCACGCGCGCGTGCAGCTCCGTGACCACCGTGACCACCTTGCGCGCGGAGGTGAACGAGCCGTGCTGCGGGTCTGCCGCCAGTGGTGCGAGAACGACGAGGCCAGTTCGGAGCGGTACTTCTCGCCGTGGATCTTTACGCCCTGTGCCACGGCCCGGGCCTCCCGTTCGCGTGGCGTGAGCGCCGCGTAGGCGTCGGCGTGCGCGCATGTGCGCGAGGTCCAGATCCGTCTCGGTGATGCCGCCGTAGATGCGGTGGTCCATCTCCCACCACCGGTTGCGGTACTCAAGACCGATCTTGCCTGCGGAGGACGGCTTACGAGCGGCCGGAATCCGGTCCATTCCGCCGACCGGCTGGAACATCAGCGTCGCCTGGTCGTAGCCGAACTCAAAGGAGAAGTAGCCGCGGCGCTCGGTGCCCTCGTACGCCGCGCCGAAGTCCTTGAGGAACTCGAGCAGTCGCTCCTGGTCGCTTTGGCGGTGCGGTAGCGCACGGGAGCCTTCATTCCGGTCTTCTCGTTGCAGATGTACGCGTTGGCGTCGGTGTTGGTGAACACCTCAAGAGGGACGCCCAGTTCGCGGCAGTAGTCCATGGTGAGCATCCACTGCGGGATGCGACCGGGACCGTGCAGTCGTAGCCCGCCTTCCCCAGTTCTCCGCTCACGCCTTACGGGCATGAGTAAGGCCCGCCCCCCAATGGGGAGCGGGCCTTACATTCAGCCAGTTACCAGCTGGAGGTCAGAGCGTCAGCTCTGGCCGCCCGCCAGCTTCTCGCGGAGCGCGGCCAGGGCCTCGTCCGACGCCAGGGCGCCGGAGTTGTCCGCCGACTCCGAGGAGTACGAACCGCCGCCACCAGCGCCGCCGGAGGCAGCCGGGGCACCGGCGGCCGGGGCAGCAGCACCCTCGGCAGCGGCGGCCTCGTCGGCCTCGCGGGACTTGATGACCTGGGCCTGGTGCTGCTCGAAGCGCTGCTGCGCCTCGGCGTACTGGCCCTCCCACGCCTCGCGCTGGGTCTCGAAGCCCTCGAGCCAGTCGTTGGTCTCGGGGTCGAAGCCCTCGGGGTAGATGTAGTTCCCCTGGTCGTCGTACGACGCGGCCATGCCGTACAGCGTCGGGTCGAACTCGACCGAGGCCGGGTCGGCACCGAAGGCCTCGTTGGCCTGCTTCAGCGAGAGGCTGATGCGACGACGCTCGAGGTCGATGTCGATGACCTTGACGAAGATCTCGTCGTTGACCTGGACGACCTGCTCCGGGATCTCCACGTGGCGCTCGGCCAGCTCGGAGATGTGGACCAGACCCTCGATGCCCTCGTCGACGCGCACGAACGCACCGAACGGAACGAGCTTCGTGACCTTACCGGGAACAACCTGCCCGATCTGGTGCGTACGGGCGAACTGCTGCCACGGGTCTTCCTGCGTCGCCTTGAGCGACAGCGAGACGCGCTCGCGGTCCATGTCGACGTCGAGAACCTCGACGGTGACTTCCTGGCCGACCTCGACAACCTCGGAGGGGTGGTCGATGTGCTTCCAGGAGAGCTCGGAGACGTGCACGAGACCGTCGACGCCACCGAGGTCCACGAACGCACCGAAGTTGACGATCGAGGAAACGACGCCGGAGCGGACCTGGCCCTTCTGCAGGGTCGTGAGGAAGGTCTGACGGACCTCGCTCTGGGTCTGCTCGAGCCAGGCACGGCGGGACAGGACCACGTTGTTGCGGTTCTTGTCCAGCTCGATGATCTTGGCCTCGAGCTCCTTGCCCACGTAGGGCTGGAGGTCGCGGACACGGCGCATCTCGACGAGGGAAGCCGGCAGGAAGCCACGGAGGCCGATGTCGAGGATGAGACCACCCTTGACCACCTCGATGACGGTGCCGGTGACGATGCCGTCCTCTTCCTTGATCTTCTCGATCGTGCCCCAGGCGCGCTCGTACTGTGCGCGCTTCTTGGACAGGATGAGGCGACCTTCCTTGTCCTCCTTCTGGAGAACAAGGGCTTCGATCTCGTCGCCGACCTTGACGACCTCATTGGGGTCGACGTCGTGCTTGATCGAGAGCTCGCGGGAGGGGATAACGCCTTCGGTCTTGTAACCGATGTCGAGCAGGACCTCGTCCCGGTCGACCTTCACGATGACGCCGTCGACGATGTCGCCGTCGTTGAAGTACTTGATCGTCTCGTCGATCGCGGCGAGGAAAGCTTCCTCGTTACCGATGTCGTTGACCGCTACCTGCGGGGTGGTGGAAGCGGTGGTCTCGGTGCTGCTCGTCATGTGGGTAAGGGCTCCGGTACGGACAGTAAGTCGTAGGTACTGCTACGCCGGGAGCCCGTATCGGCACCTGCTGAAGCCGGGCAGCCTAGGAGGCGCGATTCCGGACAACGGAAACGCCTCGACAACCGAGGGGACATACAACCGGTGCAAGCGCAGCCTGCTCTGTCTGAGGTGCGCAGGCTCGCAGCGCAACTTGTAGCATACGGGGGCAGCCGGGCAGGGTCAATGCGCGAAGGCGCACACCCGGGGCGGAACGCCCCATACCCGGCACAACCAATGTTTGGCGAGGCCACAACGGCCGCACCGCACTCTGCAGCTACAGGTTCGAGCGGAGCCTACGCAGACGAGACAGACGGGCGCAATGAGCCAGAGTAAAGACGCCACAGAGGCTTTCGAGACCCTCGATACCTACGTCCCGGACGACGCGGATGAGGGAGAGGCGACCCGGCGCGAGGCAGACGAGGCGGAGAGCAGCCGGGCGAGCCGGGGCTGGTGGGACCGGAACGCGGACGAGTACCAGAGCGACCACGGAGCGTTCCTCGGTGACGACCGATTCGTGTGGGGCCCGGAAGGGCTGGACGAGGCGGAGGCGGGTCTCCTGGGGCCTGCGGCGTCCCTGAAGGGACTCGACGTTCTGGAGATCGGCGCCGGCGCCGCGCAGTGCTCGCGCTGGCTCGCCGCGCAGGGCGCGCGCCCCGTGGCCATGGACCTCTCCCACCGGCAGCTCCAGCACGCACTGCGGATCGGCGGTGACGTCCCCCTGGTGCAGGCGGACGCGGGAAGGCTCCCCTTCAGGGACGCGTCCTTCGACCTGGCGTGCTCGGCGTACGGCGCGGTGCCCTTCGTCGCCGACCCGGTGGAGGTTTTCCGGGAGGTACGGCGTGTCCTGCGGCCCGGCGGGCGGTGGGTCTTCTCCGTCACGCATCCCGTCCGCTGGGCGTTCCCCGACGAGCCCGGTCCCGAGGGGCTTTCTGTTTCCGCCTCCTACTTCGACCGCACACCGTACGTCGAGCAGGACGACCAGGGGCGCGCCGTCTACGTGGAGCACCACAGAACGATCGGCGACCGTGTACGGGACGTGGTGGCGGGCGGCTTCCGGCTGGTCGACCTCGTCGAGCCGGAATGGCCCTCCTGGAACACGCAGGAGTGGGGCGGCTGGTCTCCGTTGCGCGGGAATCTGATCCCGGGAACGGCGATTTTCGTGTGCGTACGAGACTAGGGGCGTGATCCGCACCGACGCCCTTGGGCAGCTTCCCGTACGCACCGCTGTGCCCGCACTGGAGCGCGCCCTGGACGCGCACGGGACGGCGGTGCTGTGCGCGCCGCCGGGGACGGGCAAGACGACCCTGGTGCCACTGGTGCTGGCCGGGCAGCTCGACGACGGGCGGCCCGTGCGGAAGGTCGTCGTCGCGGAGCCCCGGCGGATCGCGGCACGGGCCGCTGCCCGGCGCATGGCGTGGCTGCTCGGCGAGAGCGTCGGGGGGCGCGTGGGCTTCACCGTGCGCGGGGAGCGCGTGGTGGGGCGCGACACGGTGGTGGAGGTCGTGACCACCGGCGTACTGCTGCAGCGCCTCCAGCGCGACCAGGAGCTCGCCGGCGTCGATGTCGTCATCCTCGACGAGTGTCATGAGCGGCACCTGGACGCGGACACCGTCGCCGCGTTCCTGCTCGACGTCCGGGACACTCTGCGGCCCGAACTGCGACTCCTCGCCGCCTCGGCGACGACGGACGCGCAGGGCTGGGCCCGGCTGCTGGGCGACGCGCCGGTGGTCGAGGCACAGGGCGTCTCGCACCCCGTGGAGACGGTCTGGGCGCCGCCCGCCCGTCCGGTGCGGCCGCCGCACGGCATGCGGGTCGATCCGGCGCTGCTCACGCATGTCGTCGCCGTGGTGCGCAGGGCGCTCGCCGAGCGGGAGGGCGACGTGCTGTGCTTCCTGCCCGGCGTCGGAGAGATCGCGCGGGTGGCCGGACAGCTGTCCGGGGTGGGCGCCGAGGTGCTGCAGGTGCACGGACGGGCGCCGGCCGCGGTGCAGGACGCGGTACTGGCCGGTTCCTCAGGTACGCGCAGGGTGGTGCTGGCGACCTCGGTGGCCGAGTCGAGCCTGACCGTGCCGGGTGTACGGGTCGTCGTGGACGCCGGGCTCGCCCGTGAGCCCCGCACCGACCATGCGCGGGGACTGAGCGCCCTGACGACCGTACGGGCCTCACAGGCCGCCTCCCGGCAGCGTGCGGGGCGCGCGGGGCGGGAGGCTCCCGGCGCCGTCTACCGGTGCTGGGACCAGGCCGACGACGTACGGCTGCCGCGCTTCCCGTCCCCGGAGATCAAGGTCGCGGACCTGACGGCGTTCGCCCTCCAGGTGGCTTGCTGGGGCGACCCTGACGCGAGCGGTCTCGCCCTGCTGGATCCGCCGCCGGGCGGAGCGATGGCGGCGGCCCGTACGGTGCTGGCCGCGATCGGGGCGGTGGACGACGCCGGCCGTGCCACCGAAAGGGGTGTACGGATGGCACGCCTCGGCCTGCACCCCCGGCTCGCGCGGGCGCTCATCGACGGCGCGCGGGAGGTCGGTACGCGCCGGGCGGCGGAAGTGGTCGCCCTGCTGAGCGAGGAACCTCCGAGGGAGTACGGCGACGACCTGGCCGCGGCCTGGCGCGCGGCCCGTCGCGGCAACGACGCGTACGGGGCACGCTGGCGCCAGGAGGCGAGGCGGCTGGCTTCGGCGGCGGGTGGTTCCGGCGGTGAGGCCCCTGCGGGTGGGGCGGGTGACGATGCGGCTGCCGGACTTGTGGCGGCCTTCGCGTTTCCCGAGCGCGTCGCCAGGGCCCGGGGCGAAGGGGCCTTCCTCATGGCCTCCGGGACGGGGGCGGAACTCACCGACGGGTCCCGGCTGCGCAGCGCGCCGTGGCTGGCGGTCGCCGTCGCCGACCGTCCGGTCCATGCCGCCTCCGCGCGCGTGCGCCTGGCCGCCGTGATCGACGAGGACACCGCCCAGCTGGCCGCCGAGCACCTGCTCGTCTCCGGCGAAGAGGTGCACTGGGAGGACGGGGACGTCGTCGCGCGGCACGTGCGGCGCCTCGGTGCGGTCGAGCTGACCGTACGGACGCTCAAGAAACCGGATACGGAACGCGTACGGGAAGCACTGCTGGACGGACTGCGGCGCGAGGGCCTCGGGTTGCTGCGCTGGACGCGCGACGCGCAGGCGCTGCGGGAGCGCCTGGCCTTCCTGCACAGGGTCCTGGGTGCGCCCTGGCCGGACGTGTCCGACGCGGCGCTCACGGAACGTACCGACGAATGGCTGGAGCCCGAGCTGTCACGGGCACGCCGACGGGCCGACTTGGGCCGGATCGAGGCGGGGCAGGCACTGAACCGGCTTCTGCCGTGGGCGACCGGCGACGCGGCGCGACTGGACGAGCTGGCGCCGGAGCGGATCGAGGTGCCGAGCGGGTCGCGGGTGCGGGTGGAGTACGGCGGGGAGCAGCCCGTACTGGCGGTGAAGCTTCAGGAGATGTTCGGGCGGGCCGAGACGCCGCGCGTGGCCGGTGTGCCGGTGCTGGTGCACCTGCTGTCGCCGGCGGGGCGCCCAGCGGCCGTCACCGCCGATCTGGCGTCCTTCTGGCAGGGCGGTTACCGCGCGGTGCGGGCGGAGCTGCGCGGCCGCTACCCGAAGCACCCGTGGCCGGAGGACCCGGCGGCGGCTGTGCCGACGAAGTACACGACGGCACGTCTTGGGCGAGGCTGAGCCGGGCGGGGCTGAGTCGGGCGGGCCGGGAGTGGTCAGGCGCCGACCGGCTTCGGACTGTCCAGACCAAGGGGCTCCCCTTCGGCCGGGTCCGCCGGCCTCCGGCCCCGCGCCTCCAGGTACAGGGCGAGGGCGAACAGGGCGCCTGCCAGGAAAACGAAGCCCCAGGGGAGGTACGACGTAAGCATCAGTACGGCGACGCGGTTGGTCTTGACGAGCTCGACGGTGGAGTCGACGTAGTCCTCACGCATCTTCACGTGACCGGCGAAAGCGGTGACCTTGTCGCGGCCGCCCAGCAGACTGCCGCCGCGCAGCTCCTCCCGGTGGATCTCCTCGCCGTTCACGGGAGCGCCCGTAACGGGGTCCACCCAGAACATCCTCTTGGTGGTGTACCAGCGTGTCGTGCCGGTCTGTTCCTCCAGCTTCGTCGCGTCGATCCCCGGCATGGGCATCTTCTTCGGGTACTTGACCTTCGTCCAGGGGATGGTCTGTTCGAAGTAGAAAACGTCCATTCCGCGGAACGTCCGCTCGCCCTTGTAGTGGATCGGGGCGGACGTGCGCGTCTGCGCGTCGAAGTACTCGTAGTCGCGCTTCTCGGTGAGGAAGGGCCACTTGAATTCGATGCCCTCGCGCCTGACCCGGTCGCCGTCGACCATCTCGCCTGTGGCGTGCACGGGGGCCTGGCTGTGGGCATCGAAGATGTAGCGCTCGGGAATGGCCGAAACCATCTTGCCGTCGGGACCCTGGACGTACGAGAGCGAGTCCCAGACGACCACGTCACGGCCCGCACTCCGCTCGATCTTCTCGGACTCCTCGACGTTGCCCTTGAGGGTCTGGACGATGGTGACCTTCTCGACCTTCTTCGCCTTCATCGAGCTGTACTCGAGAAGCGTCGCGGGCTTCGCCTCCAGCACCATCTCCTGGTACTGGCCGGCCGGGATCTTGGCGAGGCGCGGGAAGGCGTACCAGCGCAGCAGCGGTGACAGGGCGGCGAAGAAGACCGCGAAGGCGAGCAGGACGAGGCTGGCTTTACGGCGCACGGCTTGCGGCCCCTCTACTTCTTCGGCCCGGGAACGGTCGTCAGCAGCGGCTTGGGCGAGGTCTCGCCCGGCGGAGCGCCGACGGCCGTGATGGTGAGGACGAGCGCGAGGGCGGCGGCCAGCCCGAGGGCGGCGGCGACGAGAGCACGCATGCTCGACCTCCCGGATCTGATGCATCGTCAGGGCGATGGGGAGGTGGCACCGTAGCAACGGAGCCGCGAGATGAGAACAGGTCTCGCACAACGTCGCACTGACATGCCGCTGTCCCGTCCGGAACAGGGTCCGGACGGGACAGCGGCAGCAGCGCTGAAGTAGCCGCGTTTACGCGGTGGGTGTGGCGGAGGGCGTCGTCGACGGCTCGGTCGTCGGTGCGGTTGTGGCCGCGGTGACGGTCAGTTCGACAGTGAGGACCACGCCGTCGGCGGTCGTGAGACGCAGCGTGTACGTTCCCGCGTTGCCGTCGGTGTAGATCTCCGGAAGCTTCAACAGGCCGTTGGCGTCGGTCTTGAGAGCGGTCAGGGTACGGACCGCCTTGCCGTCGGCGTCCTTGAAGTACGGACCCTTGTCGTTCTCTGCCCAGTTCTCCGGGGACGCGTCGGCGTCACCCGTGACCATCGTCGCGCTCACACCGACGCCTGCCGCGGCCTTGCCCTTGTACGTCGCCTTGACCTCGACCGCGTCGGCGAAGGAGCCGCCGGTCTCGGCCGTAAGCTCCTCGTCCGAGGTACGGGCCAGCGCGTCGGACTGCGGCGCGGGCGCCGGCTTGGCCTTGACGTTCGCGGCGAAGTCCGCGGCGGGGGCAGTGGTGCCGAGCGCCTTGGCGCGGACGATGAACCTGCCGGTCCGGTCACCCGCGCTGAGCGTGGGAGCGGTGGCGATGCCGTCGGTACCGGTGCTCACGACGATGCGGGTCTCGGCGCCCGCGAAACGCGCCGCCGTGTCGCCGATGATCTGGAACTGGACCCTGGAGCCCCCGACAACCTTGCCCGCGGAGGTCTTGGCCCGTACCCGCAGCCGGTCGGTGAACCTCTCCCCCTCGGTGGCGGTCACGCTCGCGCTGCCGAGACGCTCCAGAGTGGTGACGGGCGCCTGGGCCGGGGGCTGAGTGGGCGGCGGCGGTGTTTTCGGAGGCGAGGGCGGGGTCGGGGTGGGGGTGCCGCTGCCGTCGCCGTTGCCGTCCGGCTCCTCGGGGACGTGGGGCTTGACGGTGTCCCGGGGGTCCGGGCTCGACGGCGGAGTCGGCGAAACGGGGGCCCCGGGGCTCCCATTGCCGTTCCCGTCGCCATTCCCGTTCCTGGTGCCGCTGCCGTGGCTGTCGGGTTCGCCGCTGTCCGGCAGGACGCCGGAGCCGTCCGGCACCTCGTGGCTGTCGCGCCGGTAGTAGTCGAACCAGGACATGACCGTACGCAGGTACTCCCGCGAGCGGTTGTAGCCGAGAATCGCCTGGTCGAGATCGTCCTGGACCGACAGGTCGCGATTGTGGGCGCAGAGGTAGCGGCCGGCGGCGAGGGCCGCGTCGTAGATGTTGTTCGGGTCCTTCCGGCCGTCGCTGTTACCGTCCTGCCCCCAGGTCGCCCAGGTGGACGGGATGAACTGCATCGGGCCGACAGCGCGGTCGTGCGTCGAATCGCCGTCGTACGCACCGTTGTCGGTGTCGGAGATGTTGGCGAAGCCGACGCCGTTGAGCTGCGGGCCGAGGATCGGCGTCAGCGTCGTGCCGTTGGCGTCGACACGGCCGCCGCGCGCCTGGCCGGACTCGACCTTGCCGATGGCGGCGAGCAGCTGCCAGGGGAGCCGGCAGCCGGGCGCGGTGTCCCTCACGGTCTGTTCCGCCCGCTTGTACGCGGCGAGGACCGTGGCGGGTATGCCTGACTCGGCCGGGCCGGTCACTGCGGGAAGGTCGATCGAAGTGCCCGGTTTGTTGGGTTTGTTGGGGGTGTTCAGGGGCGGAAGGTCGGTGAAGTACGGCGAGTTGCCCGTCACCGGGGTGCCGGGCGGCTCGGTCGCGTTCGCGGCTCTCTCGTCGGCGGGCGCCGAAGTGCTGCCCGGCGCCTGCGAGGCGGAGAGCGCTGCCACTACGAGCGCTGCCACCGTGGTGGCTGTCGCCCCTTTGCGCAGCCTGCGACCGAATTGTGCTGCCATACGTCTGGCCCCTCCCGTCAACGGCTGTCCGCGCTCCCCAGCGCAAGGACTCAGGCGACACTACGACAACTCCCGGTGCCGGGACACCGGCCGCTGTCCTCTTATTGCCGGTTGTTCACAGAAATTCAACCCGGAACCAAGGACGGCATACTCAACGTCATTGACCGGAAGCGGTCCAAGGGGGACTTTTGCCGTTCACACTCAGCCATGCGGCGGCGGTGCTGCCGGGCATTCGACGCGACGGTACCGCGCGCGGACCGCTGCTCGCATCGGCGCTTGTCGCCGGGTCGTTCGCGCCCGACATGACCTACTTCGCCGCCACCGCCGTACCGGCCGCGATGGCCTTCGGGGACGTCACGCACGCCCTGCCGGGCCTCGTCACCGTCGACGTACTGATCACGGCGGCGCTTGTCGGCCTGTGGCTGCTGCTGCGGGAGCCCCTGTTGGCGCTGGTGCCGCGTCGGCGGCAGGCCCGCTTCTACGGCTTCGTACGTGGTCAGGACTGGAGCGGGATCCAACGGCCCTTGCTGGCTTGGCGGTTCTTCCTGTCGGCTGTCATCGGCGCGTCCACGCACGTCGCCTGGGACAGCTTCACGCATCTCGACCGCTGGGGCATGAAGGTCCTGCCGGTGCTCGGCGAGATCGTCGCCGGCTTCCCGATGTACCTGTACGCGCAGTACGGCGGCTCGGCGGTCGCCCTCGGGGTGATCGCGTGGTTCGCGGTCTCGGCGCTGCGGCGCGGGACGGACGGGCCCGCGCCCGCCTGCGTACCGCTGCTGGACGCGCGCGGGAGGTGGGCGGCCGGGGGGCTGCTCGCGCTGTGCGTGCTGACCGGCGCCGTACACCGGTGCGTGCGCTGGTACGCCGCTCAGACCGTGCAGTTGCAGCCGCTCGACTTCGTCCCGACCGCATGCTTCGGCGCCGGCGCGGGGCTTGCTGTGGGGCTTGTGCTGTACGCCGTTTGGGTGCGGCTGTGGCTGCGCGGGCGTTCGCCGGAACCTGACCGGGACCGTACGCAGACTGCGGACCGTACGCCGACTGCTCCTCCCGTCGCGCCACGCTCACCCGTTCCTTTCGATGCGCGGAACGGGTGAGCGGGCGCGTCGGACTCGAATCAGTGCGCGGCGGACTCCCAGTCCGGGCCCACGCCCACCGACACATCGAGCGGGGCGCGCAGGCTGACGGCACCGGCCATCTCGCGGCGGACGATCTCCTCCACCTGCTCGCGCTCCCCCGGTGCCAGTTCCAGGACGATTTCGTCGTGGACCTGAAGCAGCATCCGGGTCTTCAGCCCGGCCTCCGTCAGCGCCCGGTCGACGTTCAGCATGGCGACCTTCACGATGTCGGCGGCCGTGCCCTGGATCGGAGCGTTCAGCGCCATCCGCTCGGCCGCCTCACGGCGCTGGCGGTTGTCGCTGTTCAGGTCCGGCAGGTAGCGGCGGCGGCCGAGCATCGTCGCCGTGTATCCGGTGGCGCGCGCCTCGTCGACGGCACGCCGCAGGTAGTCGCGCACCCCGCCGAACCGCTCGAAGTACGTGTCCATCAGGACCCGGGCCTCGCCCGCCTCGATGTTCAGCTGCTGCGCCAGGCCGAAAGCGGACAGGCCGTAGGCAAGGCCGTACGACATGGCCTTGATCTTGCGCCGCATCTCCGCGTCGACCGCGGACCGCTCCACGCCGAACACCTGGGAGGCGACGGTGGTGTGCAGGTCCTCGCCGGAGGTGAACGCCTCGATCAGGCCCTCGTCCTCCGACAGGTGCGCCATCACGCGCAGCTCGATCTGGCTGTAGTCCGCGGTCATCAGCGATTCGAAGCCCTCGCCGACGACGAAACCGCGGCGGATGGCACGGCCCTCGTCCGTGCGCACCGGCACGTTCTGCAGGTTCGGGTCGGTGGAGGAGAGGCGGCCGGTCGCCGCGACCGTCTGACTGAACGTGGTGTGGATCCGGCCGTCGGCGGCGATCGTCTTAATCAGACCCTCGACCGTGGACCGCAGCCGGGCCTGCTCACGGTGACGCAGCATGATCACCGGCAGTTCGTGCTCGGTCTGGGCGGCCAGCCAGGCCAGTGCGTCCGCGTCCGTGGTGTAACCGGTCTTGGTCTTCTTCGTCTTGGGGAGATTCAGCTCACCGAAGAAGACCTCCTGGAGCTGCTTGGGCGAGCCGAGGTTGAACTCGTGGCCCACTGACGCGTGCGCCTCCTTCACCGCCTGCTGCACCGCGCCGGCGAACTGCAGCTCCATCGCCTCCAGATGGGCACGGTCGGCCGAGATTCCGTACCGCTCCAGCCGGGCGAGCAGCACGGACGTGGGCAGTTCCACATCGTGCAGCAGCTCGGTCGCGCCCACCTCCTTCAGCTTCACGCCGAACGCCTCGCCCAGATCGAGGACCGCGCGGGCCTGCGCCATCAGAGCATCGGCCTCGGCCTGCTCGTCCTCTTCGGAGCCGAAGGACAGCTGACCGTCGGCGGCGGCCGGAGCCAGCTCACGGTGGAGGTACTCCATGGACAGCGTGTCCAGCGCGAAGGACCGGCGGCCGGGCTTGACCAGATAGGCGGCCAGCGCGGTGTCCATCGTGATGCCCTCGATGTGCCAGCCGTGCTCCGGGAAGACCCGCAGCGCGTCCTTGGCGTTGTGCATGACCTTCGGCCGGTCCGGGTCGGCGAGCCAGGCGGCGAAGGCCCGCTCGTCCGACTCGTCCAGCTCGGTCGTGTCGAACCAGGCCGCCTTGCCGTCGGCGGCCGCCAGCGCGACCTCGCTGACATTGCCGACGCCCAGGGCCCAGGTGGCGACGGTGGACACGCCGAGCGGCTGCCCCCCGTGCTGCTCCAGCCAGAACGCCAGCTCACCGGCGCCCAGCACCGTGCCGTCCAGCTGCACACCGGCCTCCGGGGCCGGGGCCTCTTCCTCCTCCGCGCCAGGGTCCACGGCGAGCAGCCGCTCCCGCAGGCTCGGGTTGCGGATCTCCAGGACCTCCAGGAACCCCTTCAGCGCGGTCCTGTCGTACGGAGCGCGCTCCAGGTCCGCCACGGCCTTCGGCAGCTCCACGTCACGCACCAGCTCGGTGAGGTGGCGGTTGAGCTTGACCGACTCCAGGTGGTCGCGCAGGGCCTGCCCGACCTTGCCCTTGACCTCGTCGGCGCGCTCGACCAGCTCCGCGAACGAACCGAACTGGTTGATCCACTTCGTGGCGGTCTTCTCACCGACGCCGGGGATGCCCGGCAGGTTGTCCGACGGGTCGCCGCGCAGGGCGGCGAAGTCCGGGTACTGCGACGGGGTCAGTCCGTACTTCTCCTCGACCTTCGCCGGGGTGAACCGGGTCAGCTCGGAGACGCCCTTGGTCGGGTACAGCACGGTCACGTGGTCGGAGACCAGCTGGAAGGAGTCCCGGTCGCCCGTGACGATCAGCACGTCGAAGCCGGCGGCCTCGGCCTGGGTGGCGAGGGTGGCGATGATGTCGTCGGCCTCGAAGCCGTCCACCGCGAACCGCTCCGCGTTCATGGTGTCGAGCAGCTCGCCGATCAGCTCGACCTGCCCCTTGAACTCGTCGGGAGCCTTCGACCGGTTCGCCTTGTACTCGGGGAAGTCCGCCGAGCGCCACGTCTTGCGCGACACGTCGAAGGCCACCGCGAAGTGCGTGGGCGTCTCGTCGCGCAGCGTGTTCGCCAGCATCGACGCGAAGCCGTAGATGGCATTCGTCGGCTGGCCGCTCGCGGTGGTGAAATTCTCCGCGGGCAGCGCGAAGAACGCTCGGTACGCCAGGGAGTGCCCGTCCATGAGGAGCAGGCGGGGACGGTTTTCTGCGGTCTTCTTCGATGCTGTCTCTGACACGCCTCCGATCCTAGGCCGCACCACTGACAATCCCGCCCGCACGGTCGCAGTGGTCACACTGTCAGTGCCGCGTGACAGGATCGGAGACGTACGTAACAGAACCGCACGCTCAAAGGGGAGCGCCATGGCTGCCAAGCCGCCCGCAGGTGACCCGGTCCAGGACGCGCCGCAGGTCGCGGCGCCCCAGCACGCCGCGGCAGGACTCCCCGCCATCGGGCACACGCTGAAGATGGCCCAGCAGCAGATGGGCGTGCGCCGCACCGCGCAGACCCTCCTCAAGGTCAACCAGAAGGACGGCTTCGACTGCCCCGGCTGCGCCTGGCCCGAGGAGGACAAGCGGCACACGGCGGAGTTCTGCGAGAACGGCGCGAAGGCCGTCGCCGAGGAGGCGACACTGCGCCGCGTCACCCCCGACTTCTTCGCGGCGCACCCTGTCGCGGACCTCGCTACGCGCAGCGGGTACTGGCTGGGTCAGCAGGGCCGCATCACGCAGCCCATGTACTTGGCCGAGGGCGCGGAGCGGTACGACGCGGTGACCTGGGAGCGGGCCTTCGAGATCATGGCCGAGGAGCTCAAGGCGCTCGACTCCCCCGACGAAGCCGTCTTCTACACCTCGGGCCGTACCAGCAACGAAGCGGCGTTCCTGCTCCAGCTCTTCGCCCGCGAATTCGGCACCAACAACCTGCCGGACTGCTCCAACATGTGCCACGAGTCGTCGGGCTCGGCCCTGACACAGACCATCGGCATCGGCAAGGGCAGCGTCTCCCTCGAAGACCTGCACCAGGCCGACCTGATCATCGTCGCCGGGCAGAACCCGGGCACCAACCACCCGCGGATGCTCACCGCCCTGGAGAAGGCCAAGGCCGCCGGCGCGAAGATCATCTCGGTGAACCCGCTGCCCGAAGCCGGACTGGAGCGCTTCAAGAACCCGCAGACCCCCCAGGGCATGATCAAGGGCGCCGCCCTCACCGACCTCTTCCTCCAGATCCGCCTCGGCGGCGACCAGGCCCTCTTCCGCCTGCTCAACAAGCTCATCCTCGAAGCTGACGGCGCCGTCGACGAAGAGTTCGTACGCGAACACACTCACGGTTACGAAGAGTTCGCGGCCGCCGCCCGCGACGCCGACTGGGACGAGACCCTCGCCGCGACCGGCCTGGAGCGTACGAAGATCGAGCAGGCCCTCGCCATGGTCCTCGCATCCAAGCGCACCATCGTGTGCTGGGCCATGGGCCTGACCCAGCACAAGCACGCCGTGCCGACCATCCGCGAAGTCGTCAACTTCCTGCTGCTGCGCGGCAACATCGGCCGCCCCGGCGCCGGAGTGTGCCCCGTGCGCGGTCACTCCAACGTGCAGGGCGACCGCACCATGGGCATCTTCGAGCGCCCCGCCCCCGCGTTCCTCGACGCCCTCGACAAGGAATTCGGGATCACCTCACCGCGCCACCACGGATTCGATGTCGTACGGTCCATCCAGGCGCTGCGCGACGGCGAAGCCAAGGTCTTCTTCGCCATGGGCGGCAACTTCGTCGGCGCCACCCCCGACACCGACGTCACCGAAGCCGCGATGCGCAAGGCCCGCCTGACCGTCCACGTGTCGACAAAGCTCAACCGCTCGCACGCCGTCACCGGCGCCCGCGCGCTGATCCTGCCCACCCTTGGGCGTACCGACAAGGACGTACAGGCGGGTGGCAAGCAGTTCGTCACCGTCGAGGACTCCATGGGCATGGTGCACGCCTCGCGCGGCAACCTCACCCCGGCGAGCCCGCACCTGCTGTCCGAGCCGGCCATCGTCGCCCGGCTGGCGCGGGCCGTCCTCGGGCCCGCATCAACCACCCCCTGGGAAGACTTCGAGAAGGACTACGGCAGCATCCGCGACCGGATCTCCCGCGTCGTTCCCGGCTTCGAGGACTTCAACGCTCGCGTCGCCCGCCCCGGCGGCTTCACCCTGCCGCACGGCCCGCGCGACGAACGCCGCTTCACCACCGCCACCGGCAAGGCCAACTTCACCGCCGCACCCGTCGAGTACCCCGAGCTGCCCGCAGGCCGGCTGCTGCTCCAGACGCTGCGCTCGCACGACCAGTACAACACCACGATCTACGGTCTCGACGACCGCTACCGGGGCATCAAGGGCGGCCGCCGCGTCGTCCTCGTCAATCCGGACGACGCCCGCGAGCTGGGCCTCGCCGACGGGGCGTACACCGATCTGGTCAGCGAGTGGAAGGACGGCGTCGAGCGGCGCGCCCCCGGCTTCCGCGTGGTGCACTACCCGACCGCACGCGGCTGCGCGGCCGCCTACTACCCCGAGACCAATGTGCTCGTGCCCCTCGACGCCACTGCGGACACCAGCAACACCCCCGCGAGCAAGTCCGTCATCGTACGTCTGGAACAATCACCCACCGCCTAAGCGTTCGCTTAAGGACGATGGATGCCGTACGACGATCGGAGCAGGGCCCCATGGGCGAGCAGACCGCAGGTGTGAAGTTCCCGCAAGAGGTCATCGATGAGTACGCCGAGCTGGGCGTCGACCTGCCCGCGCTGTTCTCCGCCGGAGACCTCGGCACCCGCATGGGCGTACAGATCGTCGAGGCCTCCGCGGAGCGCGTCGTCGGCACCATGCCCGTCGAAGGCAACACCCAGCCCTACGGCCTGCTGCACGGCGGGGCCTCCGCCGTGCTCGCCGAGACCCTCGGCTCCATCGGCTCCATGCTGCACGGCGGCGCCTCAAAGCTTGCCGTCGGCGTGGACCTCAACTGCACGCACCACCGCGGCGCCCGCAGTGGCCTGGTGACCGGCGTGGCCACGCCGGTCCACCGCGGACGCTCCACCGCGACGTACGAAATCGTCATCACCGACGAGCACGACAAGCGGGTCTGCACGGCCCGCCTGACCTGCCTGCTCCGCGATGCGAACGGCATCAAGGGCTGATCAGCGGCTGATCAAGGAGCGACCGGCAGCGTCACACCGCTGACCCCGGCCCGGACCGTCATCCGCGTCCCGGCCGGGTACCGCAGCGAGTGGTCGCAGCCCCTTCACGACCCGGTCCTGGCGCGCCTCGGATGTCCGGTTACGGGCGTTCAGCCGGCCCCGCGAGACGATCTCGAAGTCTGCCGTCTCCGTACAGCGCCTCGTCCGGTATCCGCACCCCGTGTCCGCTGAGCCCGGGACGCCCTCGCCGTAACAGACCTGCCGCGAGGTGTCCGTTATCGTCCCCGCTGACGCCCCGCCGCCCGAGCCGTAATCGACCAGCTGCGCCGTCACCTACGGTGACGCCCCCTGCCACGCCGGCGGCCCCGGCTCGGTGACAGCCCGCCGCCCGCGCTCAGCCGCGGCTTCACCTCACGCTTGCCGGGCGTCGGCCACTGCGACAGCCGCTGCCGCTGCCGCTGCCAGCTGAAATCAGCCTTCGCGCCGAGCGTCTCGTTGCTCCGCCGGACGTCGGGCAACCAGTCGCGCCGCCCGTCCCCGCACTGGCGATCCTGCGCCACCGCGTAGCCGCGCGGTGAGCGCGCACACATTCCACCGCGACCACCCCGTTGGCGCCAGCCCCCAACACCCTTGTCTCCCAAGCCTCTTGCCCCACCACCGCCACAACGGGTTCACTGACCCCACCCCCACAGGAGCGCCCATCCCGTCACACCCAAGGGGTTCTCTTGACCGCAGTACGCGTACGCCTGACCGCAGTCACCGCCGGAGCCTGCGCACTCGTGCTGGCGGCGGCTCTGCCGTCCTCCGCGATCAACTCGTACAACGCCACGCCCGCACCCGAGCGCACCGAAGTCGGAGCCCTCGTCGCAACGTGGGACAACGACGCGAACCCCGCAACACCCGACCGCGTCGACTGGGTCTGCTCCGGCACCATGATCGACGCGGATACGTTCCTGACCGCCGCGCACTGCACCACCGACTGGCCCGACAACGTGGAGTTCTACGTCTCCCTCGACCAGGACGTGCAGGCCGGCCTCGACAAGGCCGCGGCCCAACACCCCGGCAACCCGGCAGCCGTCGCGGAGGCCGTCGCCGTCCAGGGCGCCGCCCACAACCACCCCGCCTACCCGGACCCCGCCTCCGACACCCACGACATCTCCGTCGTCGAAGTACCCGCCGCCAAGGTCAAGGCCCGCTGGAACTTCACCCCCGCCACGCTCCCCAAAGCCGGAGCCCTGAACACCCTCGGCCCTCAGGGGCTCAACGACACCTCCTTCACCGTCGCCGGGTACGGCACCCAGGAAGCCCGGCGCGGACCCGGCGGCCACACACACCCCGGCGGCGGCGTACGCATGCAGGCCCCCGTCACCTACAACGCGCTCAACGACGCCTGGCTGCGGCTGTCCATGACCGCCCCCCAGGGCAACGGCGGTGCCTGCTACGGCGATTCGGGCGGCCCCAACTTCGCCACCCTCGCCGGCAAGCGCACCCTCGTCGCCACCACCATCACCGGCGACACCCCCTGCTACGCCACCAACGTCACGTACCGCCTGGACACCCCCGGAGCGCGCGCCTTCCTGGCGCCCTTCACGCGGCTGCCCTGACCCGGGGCCGACCGCCGCGGGCGCCCGGGGCCGACTGCCAGGAGCCACCAGGCCGACCCCACCGAAGGTTACGCAACGTAACGAAGGAGCAATCAACAGGACACACGCCACCCCCAGCGCCGTGCGGGCCACCACACAACCCCCGCAACCCGCACGGCGCCCCCACCACCACCTATGTCAGCACCATGATTACCTCAAGCCCCTTAGCGGAACTGGCAATTCTCAGCATGTGAGAAACCGCTGGACCCGGCAAGAAGCGCCGTTCTGTCCGGACTTCTCCACCAACCATTCCCCATGGCATAACAAGACAGTCACACATAAGGCCGCATGCTCCCCGAGTCCTTCACCTGCGCCTAGAGTCACGGCCAGTCACCGCGCCGCCGGGCGCGTCTGCTGCACGGCCTCTGTACCAACCCAGTACGGCCCGGCGAACGTCACGGCACCTCAGCAGAGGAGGCCGCGCCAGGGAAAGGACTTTTCGTGCGACACCGTTCTTTGCTCATACTCACCACAGTGCTCACCACCGGAGCACTGACTCTCACTGCCTGTGGGTCGCGAAACGACGACGGTAAGAAGAGCAGCGGCGACACCACCACGGTCGTCATCGGAGTCGACGCGCCCCTCACCGGAGACCTCTCCGCCCTCGGCCTCGGCATCAAGAATTCCGCCGACCTCGCCGCCAAGACGGCGAACAAGGCCAAGCTCGTCCCCGGCATCGAGTTCAAGACCATGCCGCTCGACGACCAGGCCCAGCCGTCCGTCGGACAGCAGAACGCCGTCAAGTTCATCAATAACAAGGACGTTCTCGGCGTCGTCGGCCCGCTGAACTCCAGCGTCTCGCAGTCGATGCAGAAGCCCCTCAACGACGCGAAGCTCACCCAGGTCTCTCCGGCCAACACGGGCACCGAGCTGACCCAGGGCGACGGCTGGAAGACCGGCGACAAGAAGCGCCCCTTCGCGAGCTTCTTCCGTACGGCCACCACCGACCAGATCCAGGGCGCCTTCGCGGCCAAGTACATGTACAACAACGCGAAGATCAAAAAGGTCTACCTGATCGACGACCAGAAGACCTACGGCGCCGGCCTCGCGGCCTCCTTCAAGGCGACGTACACCAAGCTCGGCGGCAAGATCGTCGGCTCGGACCACGTCAACCCCGACGACCGTGACTTCAACTCCGTCGTCTCCAAGGTCAAGAAGACCGGCGCCAAGGCCGTCTACTACGGTGGCGAGTACCCCGCCGCAGGCCCCCTGAGCCAGCAGCTCAAGGACAGCGTGAAGATCCCGCTCATGGGCGGCGACGGCATGTACAGCGCCGAGTTCATCAAGCTCAACAAGAAGGCCGAAGGCGACATCGCCACCTCGGTCGGCAAGCCTGTCGAGGAGCTCGACTCGGCGAAGAAGTTCATCGCCGACTACAAGACGGCCGGCTACAAGGACGCCTACGAGGCCTACGGCGGCGGCACCTACGACGCCACCTGGTCGATCATCGAGGCCATCAAGATCGTCGTCGCCGAGAACGACGGCAAGCTCCCCGACGACGCCCGCGCCCAGGTCCTCAAGGCCATGAGCAAGGTCAAGTTCGACGGCGTCACCGGCCCGGTCTCCTTCGACGAGTACGGCGACACCACCAACACCATGATGACCGCCTACCAGGTCACCGATGGAGCGTGGAAGTCCAAGCTCAGCGAGGCCTACAAGGACTGACACAGCCCTCCCGGCCCTCTGATCTGACACACCAGACCGCGCGGGAGCGCTACGAGCGCTCCCGCGCGGCGCCATATCCGAACCACCCCACGGAGGCCCTGCGGTGCACGAACTGCCGCAACAGCTGGCCAATGGACTCATCCTCGGCGCGATGTACGGTCTCATCGCGATCGGCTACACGATGGTCTACGGAATTGTCCAGCTCATCAACTTTGCCCATGGCGAGATCTTCATGATCGGGGGCTTCGGAGCCCTCACCGTCTACTTCTGGATGCCCGACGGTTTCTCGCTCCTCGCCGCAATCCCCCTCATGATCATCGGCGGCGTCGTCTGCTCCGTCGCCGTCGGCACCGCAGCGGAACGCTTCGCCTACCGGCCACTGCGCGGCGCACCCCGCCTCGCCCCCCTCATCACCGCCATCGGCCTGTCACTCGTACTCCAGCAGGCCATCTGGATGTGGTACCCCGACGCCAAGAAGGACGTCTCCTTCCCCCAGTTCAAGGGCGAAGCCTTCGAATTCCTCGGCACCACCATCCAGCCCGGCGACCTCTTCGTCCTCATCGCCGCACCCCTGTGCATGGTCGCCCTCGGCCTCTTCGTCTCGAAGACCCGCTCCGGCCGCGGCATGCAGGCCACCGCCCAGGACCCCGACACCGCCAAGCTCATGGGCATCAACACCGACCGCATCATCGTCATGGCCTTCGCCATCGGTGCCGCGTTCGCCGCGATCGCCGCAGTCGCCTACGGCCTCAAGCAAGGCCAAGTCGGCTTCCGCATGGGCTTCATCATGGGCCTCAAGGCCTTCACCGCAGCAGTGCTCGGCGGCATCGGCAACATCTACGGAGCCATGCTCGGCGGCGTCGTACTCGGAGTCGCCGAGTCCCTCGCCACCGGCTACATGGCCGAAGTTCCCGGCATGGAACTCTTCGGCGGCGGCGCCTGGAAGGACGTATGGGCCTTCGTGCTCCTCATCGTCGTCCTCCTCCTCCGCCCCCAGGGCCTGCTCGGCGAACGCGTCGCGGATCGGGCGTGATACCCATGACCACCACAGACACCACCACCGCCCCGGCCCCGCGGCACACAGCGGTAATCCCGCTCCTCCCCGCCACCGCCGCCCGCATCGCCACCGCCGCAGCGTCGGCCATCACCCTCGCGGGCACCTTCCTCGCGTGGACCTGGACCGACGAATTCCCCGGTGACCTCACCGTCACCGGCTACCCCGGCGGCCTCCAGATCCTCACCCTCCTCGGCGCCGTACTCACCCTGCTCTTCACACTCGCAGGACACGGCGTCCGCGGCCTCGGCTGGCTCACCCCCGGCGGCACCAACAGCCCCGTCATCCTGCTCGCCCTCGGCACGCTCCTCACCACCGGCTACACCATGGGAGCGATCGCCGTCACCCTCGGCGGGGTCGTCAACCTCGAACCGGGCGCATGGGTCAGCGGCATCGCGTCCCTCCTCGCGGTCCTAGCCGCCCTCGCGCTCCCCGGCGACCAGCCTGAGGCCGACGACACCACCACCCCCGCACCCAACGCCTGGCAGCGACTGCGGCACAACATCACCGCACCAGCACCCCGGCGCGCCAAGGAAATCCCCGCCTGGGCCGAAATCCTCATCATCGCCGTCGCCTTCGGCCTCGGCACCTACGTCTTCACGTACGGCATCGACATAGTCGACCCGGAACCTTTCATCGGGTTCCTGATCATCACCGGCTTCGTCTTCACCGCGCTCACCCGCGCCGGACTCGTCGCCCGCGTCACAGCACTGACCGTCAAGCACCGCAACGTCACCATGTGCGCGGCCCTCGTCTCCGCGTTCTGCTTCCCCTTCACCCAGCAGAGCGACGAATTCGCCCTCATCGGCGCGAACATCCTGATCTTCGCGACCGTGGCACTGGGCCTCAACATCGTCGTCGGACTCGCCGGCCTCCTCGACCTCGGATACGTCGCCTTCCTCGGCGTCGGCGCCTACACCGCCGCCCTGGTCTCCGGATCCCCCCAGTCGTCCATCGGCGTCCAGTTCCCCTTCTGGGCCGCCGTCCTCACCGGCGCCGCAGCCTCGCTCCTCTTCGGCGTCCTCATCGGCGCCCCGACCCTGCGGCTGCGCGGCGACTACCTCGCCATCGTCACCCTCGGCTTCGGTGAGATCTTCCGCCTCACCGTGAACAACCTCAACGGGAACAGCGGTCCCGACCTCACCAACGGATCCCAGGGCATCCCGAACATCCCGGACCTCAACTTCTTCGGGTTCGACTTCGGAATCAGCCACGAGATCGCCGGATTCACCCTCGGCAGGTCGGCCAACTACTACCTGATGATGCTGTTCTTCACCGCAATCGTCGTCCTCGTCTTCCGACGCTCCGGTGAATCCCGCATCGGCCGCGCCTGGGTCGCCATCCGCGAAGACGAAACCGCAGCCACCGCCATGGGCATCAACGCCTTCCGGCTCAAGCTGCTCGCCTTCGCCCTCGGCGCCGCACTCGCCGGCCTCGCCGGCACCGTCCAGGCACACGTCGGCTACAGCGTCACACCCGAGCAATACCAGTTCGCCGGCTCCGTACCCCCCAACTCCGCGTTCCTCCTCGCCGCCGTCATCCTCGGCGGCATGGGAACCATCGCCGGACCCCTCATCGGCGCCGCGCTGCTCTACCTCATCCCGGCCAAGCTGCAGTTCATGCAGGACTTCCAGCTCCTCCTCTTCGGGCTCGCGCTCATCCTCCTGATGCGCTTCCGCCCCGAAGGCCTGGTGGCCGACCGCAGGAAGCAGCTCGAATTCCACGAGAACGACCAACTCGACGTACCTGACGAGGGCTTGCCCGAAGGCGCCACCGGCGTCACCAAGGCAGGGGCGTGAACAACATGACACCCACCACCACGACCAAGACAGACACCAGCGAGACCACCGCCGAGACGGTCCTCGACGCCAGCGGCGTCACCATGCGCTTCGGCGGCCTCACCGCCGTACGCTCCGTGGACCTCACCGTGCGTGCGGGCGAGATCGTCGGACTCATCGGCCCCAACGGCGCCGGAAAGACCACCTTCTTCAACTGCCTCACCGGTCTGTACGTCCCCACCGAAGGCACGGTCTCCTACAAGGGCACCGTCCTGCCCCCCAAGCCCCACCTCGTCACCAGCGCGGGCATCGCCCGCACCTTCCAGAACATCCGGCTCTTCGCCAACATGACCGTCCTGGAAAACGTCCTCGTCGGACGCCACACCAGGACCAAGGAAGGCCTCTGGTCCGCCCTCCTGCGCGGCCCCGGCTTCAAGAAAGCCGAAGCCGCCTCCAACAAGCGCGCCATGGAACTGCTGGAGTTCATCGGCCTCGACCACAAGGCCGACCACCTCTCCCGCAACCTCCCCTACGGCGAACAACGCAAGCTCGAAATCGCCCGAGCCCTCGCGAGCGACCCCGGCCTGCTGCTCCTCGACGAGCCCACGGCCGGCATGAACCCGCAGGAAACCCGCGCCGCCGAAGAACTCATCTTCGCCATCCGGGACATGGGCATCGCCGTACTCGTCATCGAGCACGACATGCGCTTCATCTTCAACCTCTGCGACCGCGTCGCCTGCCTGGTCCAGGGCGAGAAGCTCGTCGAAGGCGACCCGGCCACCGTCCAGGGCGACGAGCGCGTTGTCGCCGCCTACCTCGGTACGCCGTTCGAAGGCGCACCCGGGGCGGAGGAAGTCGCCGAGGTGGAAGCGGCGGAGGCGCACAGCGCCGCCAATGCCGAGGCCGACGCCGGCACGGACGGCGACGCCGACACGGACGGTGACACCGACGGTGACACCAGCGACACCAGCACGGAAGGAGAGACCAAGTGACCGCACTCCTCGAGGTCGAAGACCTCCGGGTCGCCTACGGCAAGATCGAAGCCGTAAAGGGCATCTCCTTCAGCGTCGAAGCGGGCCAGATCGTCACCCTCATCGGCACCAACGGTGCGGGTAAAACGACCACCCTGCGCACCCTCTCCGGGCTCCTCAAGCCGCTCGCCGGCAAGATCCTCTTCGAGGGCAAGCCACTGGCCGGAATCCCCGCGCACAAGATCGTCTCCCTGGGCCTCGCCCACTCCCCCGAGGGACGCCACATCTTCCCCCGGCTGACGATCACCGAGAACCTCAAACTCGGCGCGTACCTCCGCGACGACAAAGCGGGCATCGAGAAGGACATCCAGAAGGCCTACGACCTTTTCCCCATCCTCGGGGAACGAAGGAAGCAGGCAGCCGGCACCCTCTCGGGCGGTGAGCAGCAGATGCTGGCCATGGGGCGCGCCCTCATGTGCCAGCCCAAGCTGCTCATGCTGGACGAGCCGTCCATGGGCCTCTCCCCGATCATGATGCAGAAGATCATGGAGACCATCGTCGAGCTCAAGTCCCAGGGCACGACGATCCTGCTCGTCGAGCAGAACGCGCAAGCCGCGCTCTCCCTGGCCGACCACGGCCACGTCATGGAGGTCGGCAAGATCGTCCTCTCCGGGACGGGCCAGAGCCTGCTCCACGACGAGTCGGTCCGCAAGGCGTACCTCGGCGAAGACTGACCGTACGCACATAAAGAAGGAGGCCGCCCCCACGCTGAGTGGGGGCGGCCTCCTTCTTTTACGTACGCGCTACTCGCCCTTCGCGGCCTTCTTCTCCTCGGCGTCCTCGATGACCGCCTCCGCGACCTGCTGCATGGACAGGCGACGGTCCATCGACGTCTTCTGAATCCACCGGAACGCGGCCGGCTCGGACAGCCCGTACTGCGTCTGCAGCACCGACTTCGCCCGGTCCACCAGCTTCCGCGTCTCCAGCCGCTGCGTGAGGTCCGCGACCTCGTTCTCCAGCGCCTTCAGCTCCGTGAACCGCGACACCGCCATCTCGATGGCCGGTACGACGTCACTCTTGCTGAACGGCTTCACGAGGTACGCCATCGCACCGGCGTCCCGCGCCCGCTCCACCAGATCGCGCTGCGAGAACGCGGTCAGCATGAGGACAGGGGCGATGGACTCCTCGGTGATCTTCTCAGCGGCGGAGATACCGTCCAGCACGGGCATCTTCACGTCGAGGATGACGAGGTCGGGCCGGTGCTCACGGGCGAGCTCGATGGCCTGCTGCCCGTCACCGGCCTCGCCTACGACCGCGTAGCCCTCTTCTTCGAGCATCTCCTTGAGATCGAGGCGGATGAGGGCTTCGTCCTCGGCGATGACGACACGGGTCGTCAGCGGCGGGACGTGCGACTTGTTGTCGTCGTCGGCGACGGGCTGGGGCGACTCGGGGGTGGTCACGGGGCTCCTCGTTCCGGGGCAGGTGCTGCCCCCAGAGCCTACCTAGCTGCGGCTGCCTGCGGTGAACCGGTACACTTCCGTGCAGCACCGAGCCGGGTTGGTGGAATGGTATACACGGAGGTCTCAAACACCTCTGCCTGAAAGGGCTTGCGGGTTCGAATCCCGCACCCGGCACATTGGCCGAAAAGCGGATGTTCACGTTCTTGTGAACATCCGCTTTTTGCCACTCAGCGCCACATCGTGTCACGCAGAGTGGCGGTGTGAACTTCCATGGCACAGAGGTACGGCAGAAGGCTCTCAGCCTGCTCAGGGGCGGAGCCAAGAATGCCGACGTAGCCCGCCAGTTGAACGTGCCCAAGGGCACTGTTGCCTACTGGCTCCACATGGACCGCGCCAAGCGCGGCGAGTGCCCAGGCCGCGGAGGCGCGAAATGCCCCCGGTGCGACGGCCGCCCTCTGGACAATGCGGCCTACGCCTATCTGCTCGGGCTCTACCTCGGCGACGGACACATCAGTCACTACTCGACGCACAGAGCCCCAAGCCTCATGATCTCGCTTGATGACTCCTGGCCTGGCGTGCAGGACGAGGCCGAGGCCGCCATGCGCGCAGTGTTCCCGGAGAACGCCACATGCCGGGTCCGCAGAACCGGCTGCCACAACATCAAGGTGTACTCGAAGCACCTTCCCTGCCTGTTTCCGCAGCACGGTCCCGGCAAGAAGCACGCACGTAAGATCGCGCTGGAGCCCTGGCAGCAAGACATAGTCGATGCGCACCCTTGGCAGTTCATCCGGGGACTCGTGCACTCCGACGGATGCCGGAACATGAACTGGACCACCCGCATCGTGCGCGGCGAGCGGAAGCGATACGAATACCCCCGGTACTGGTTCACCAATGTCTCGGACGACATCCGTCAGCTCTACACGGACACTCTCGACAGCCTCGGCGTCGAGTGGAGGCACTGCACTCGCCAGGGGAAGCTCTACAACATCTCGGTCGCGAAACGCGCGTCCGTCGCGTTGATGGACGCGCACGTCGGGCCGAAGCACTGACACCGTGCGGGTAGGGCCCCCCGGGGTGTGGGGGCCCGTTGCCCCTGCCGGCAAGGGTTACTTGGCGGCCAGGTCGTCCTCGCCGATGTGGTGGACGCGGAGGAGGTTCGTGGAGCCTGAGATGCCGGGCGGGGAGCCGGCGGTGATGATCACGACGTCGCCCTTCTGGCAGCGGCCGATGCGCAGAAGGTGTTCGTCGACCTGGGCGACCATCGCGTCGGTGGAGTCGACGTGGGGGCCGAGGAAGGTTTCTACGCCCCAGGTGAGGTTGAGCTGGGAGCGGGTCGCCGGGTCAGGGGTGAAGGCGAGCAGTGGGATGGGTGAGCGGTAGCGGGAGAGGCGTTTGACGGTGTCGCCGGACTGGGTGAAGGCGACGAGGAATTTGGCGCCGAGGAAGTCGCCGATGTCTGCGGCGGCTCGGGCGACGGCTCCGCCCTGCGTGCGGGGCTTGTTGCGTTCGGTGAGGGGCGGGAGGCCCTTGGCGAGGAGGTCTTCCTCTGCCGCTTCGACGATGCGGCCCATCGTCTTGACCGTCTCAATGGGGTATTTGCCTACGCTGGTTTCGCCGGAGAGCATCACCGCGTCGGTGCCGTCGATGACGGCGTTGGCGACGTCGGAGGCTTCGGCGCGGGTGGGGCGGGAGTTTTCGATCATCGAGTCGAGCATTTGGGTGGCGACGATGACCGGTTTGGCGTTGCGCTTGGCGAGTTTGATGGCGCGCTTCTGAACGATCGGGACTTGTTCGAGGGGCATTTCGACGCCGAGGTCGCCGCGGGCGACCATGATGCCGTCGAAGGCGGCGACGATGTCGTCGATGTTTTCGACGGCCTGCGGCTTTTCGATCTTTGCGATTACGGGGAGGTGGCGGCCTTCTTCCTTCATGACGCGGTGGACGTCTGCGATGTCGTGTCCGCTGCGTACGAAGGAGAGGGCGATGATGTCGGCTCCGGTGCGCAGGGCCCAGCGGAGGTCTTCGATGTCTTTTTCGGAGAGTGCGGGTACGGAGACGGCGACGCCGGGGAGGTTGAGGCCCTTGTGGTCGGAGACCATGCCTCCTTCGATGACGAGGGTTTGGACGCGGGGTCCGTCGACGCCGGTGACTTCCAGGGTGACCTTGCCGTCGTCGACGAGGATGCGTTCACCTGTGGTGACGTCGGCGGCGAGGCCTTCGTAAGTGGTGCCGCAGGTGTGGCGGTCGCCTTCGACGGGTTCGACGGTGATGGTGAAGTCGTCGCCTCGTTCAAGGAGTACGGGTCCTTCGCGGAAGCGTCCGAGGCGGATCTTCGGGCCTTGAAGGTCGGCGAGTACGCCGACGCTGCGGCCGGTCTCGTCGGAGGCTTTGCGTACGCGCTGGTAGCGCTCCTCGTGTTCGGCGTAGGTGCCGTGGCTGAGGTTGAAGCGGGCGATGTCCATTCCGGCTTCGACCAGTGCCTTGATCTGGTCGTATGTGTCGGTGGCGGGGCCTAGGGTACAAACGATTTTTGCTCGGCGCATACGTCGAGCCTAGGCCTTACCAGCCAGTAGACAATTGGCTCCGCATGACTGTCCAACAACCTTTGCATGAAGGCTTATTGACAAGTGTTGAATTGTGCGCGGGGGCGCTCTGATGAGCAGTCAGAGTTGGGGTGGGGTCATGATGAAGCGGGCGTTCACGAGGGCGTGGATTGTTTGGCGTTGGGGTTCGAGGTCGAGGGCGGGGGCGTCTTCCGCCATTTCGGCTGTTGCTGCCCGGGTGCGGCCGGCGAAGCCGCCTGCGAAGCCGACGCGTACGGGGTGGGCGTCTTCCGCTCCGGGGTCGGCCAGTTCGACGAGGGCCGCGAGGTCGGCGCCGAGGGCCTGGGCGTATTCGCGGGCGCGTTTGACGGCTTCCCGTACGGCTTGGCGGCGTACTTCGCCGTAGGCGGGTGAGTCTGGGCGCATGGACCACCAGGGGCCGTCGACCTGGGTGAGGTCGAGGTCGGCGAGGCGGGTGGTGAGTTCGCCGAGTGCGGTGAAGTCGGTGAGTACGGCGGTGATGTGGACGCGTCCGTGGTAGGCGCGAATGCGGTCGCTCCGGCCGTGGCGGGTGAGTTCGGGGCTGATGGAGAAGGCGCCGGTTTCCAGCTTTTCGACGGCGTCGCCGTAGGTCTTGACGAGGTCGAGGGCGAGCGCGTTGCGCCGGGTGAGGTCTTCGAGTGCGGTGCGGCGGTCCGTGCCGCGGGCGCTGACGGTGATGCCGATGTGGGCGATTTCGGGGTCGAATTCGAGGCGCGCTTCGCCTTGGACGGCGAGGCGCGGCGCTGCGGGGGTGCCGTACGGGGCTGTGTGGTTCGCTGACTGGTTCGTTGCGGGGTTCCTGGGTTCGTCGGTCACGCTTCCCACTGTCGCACTCGGCTGTGACAGCGGGGTGGTCATCAGATCGAAAGCCGTTAGGGGTGTTGCTGATGTGGCTCGTTGGGTCAGAATCTACGCGCGTCACGTTGTGCGACAGAAGCACAGAACGAGGAGACAACAATGCCGCTGAACCGTAGGACGTTCCTGGGCCGCTCGGCCGCCGCCGGAGCCGGTGTGGCCGGTGTGGCCATAGCGGGCGGGGCTGTCGCCGCGCCCGCTGAAGCACATGGCCACGGCCACGGCCCCGGGCGTCCGCCGAAGCGGTACTCCTTCACCGTCATGGGCACCACCGACCTGCACGGCAATGTCTTCAACTGGGACTACTTCACGGACAAGGAGTTCGACGACAAGGCGCACAACGACGTGGGCCTGGCGAAGATCTCCACCCTGGTGAACCAGATCCGCGAGGAGAAGGGCCGCCGTAACACACTGCTCATCGACGCGGGCGACACCATCCAGGGAACGCAGCTGTCGTACTACTACGCCAAGGTCGACCCGATCACCGCGCAGCACGGCCCTGTGCATCCGATGGCACAGTCGATGAACGCCATCGGGTACGACGCGGCCGCTCTCGGGAACCACGAGTTCAACTACGGCATACCGGTGCTGCGCAAGTTCGAGGAGCAGTGCGACTTTCCGCTCCTCGGTGCGAACGCTCTGGACGCGAAGACGCTGCGTCCGGCGTTCCCTCCGTACTTCATGAAGAGGCTGCGTACGCCGCACGGCCGTGATGTGCGGGTTGCGGTGCTCGGTCTGACGAACCCGGGTATCGCGATCTGGGACAAGCAGAACGTGCAGGGGAAGATGACGTTCCCGGGTCTGGAGGAGCAGGCGGCGAAGTGGGTGCCGAAGCTGCGTTCCATGGGTGCGGATGTGGTCATCGTTTCGGCGCACTCCGGATCGAGCGGCACGTCGTCGTACGGTGACCAGCTTCCGTACGTCGAGAACGCGGCGGGTCTGGTGGCCGAGCAGGTCCCCGGGATCGACGCGATCCTCGTCGGGCACGCGCACACGGAGATCGCCGAGTACTTCGTCGAGAACAAGGAGACGGGGAAGAAGGTCGTCCTGTCGGAGCCGCTCAAGTGGGGGCAGCGGCTGACGCTTTTCGACTTCGATCTGGTGTGGTCGAAGGGCCGCTGGGTGGTGGAGAAGGTGGGGGCGAAGGTCCTCAACTCCAATACGGTCGCCGAGGACCCGGAGATCACGAAGCTGCTGGGTGACGAGCACGAGAAGGTCGTGGCGTACGTCAATCAGGTCATCGGTACGTCGACGGCCACGATGACGACGGCGCAGGCGCCGTGGAAGGACGAGCCGCTGATCGACCTGATCAATCACGTACAGGTGGAGACGGTGAAGGCGGCGCTGGCGGGCGGGGCGTATGCGGCGCTGCCGGTGCTGTCGCAGGCGTCGTGTTTCTCGCGGACGGCGGCGGTGCCGGCGGGCGAGGTGACGATCAGGGATGCGGCGGGTCTGTATCCGTTCGAGAACACGCTTGAGGCGCGGCTGCTGACTGGTGCGCAGCTGAAGGAGTACTTGGAGTTCTCGGCGCGGTATTACGTGCAGACGGCGGCGGGGGCTCCGGTGGACACGTCGAAGCTGACGAATGCGGGGAATACCCCGGATTACAACTACGACGTGGTGTCGGGTGTGACGTACGAGATCGACATCGCGAAGCCGGCCGGTTCGCGGATCGTGAATCTGGCTTTCGAGGGCGAGCCGGTCGAGGGGGCGGCGGAGTTCGTGCTGGCGGTGAACAACTATCGGGCGAGTGGTGGTGGGGCGTTTCCGCATATCGCGGGGGCGAAGCAGTTGTGGGCGAATTCGGAGGAGATCCGGAACACGATCATTACGTGGGTGAAGGGGAAGGGCACGCTGGATCCGGCGGAGTTCGCGGCGGTGGGCTGGAAGCTGACGCGGGACGGTGTGCCGGTGTTTTAGGCGGGGCGCGCGACTAGTTGGCCCTGGGCCACTAGTGCCCCTGGGCCAGCGGGGTCAGGGCCGGCTGTTGTGCGGGGACCCTGGGGGCCTCGCGGCGTTCCAGGCCGAAGCTGGTGAACGCCGTGCGGCGCGGCAGCGGGTAGGGGTCCATCCCGGTGAGCGAGTTGAGGATCGTCGCGCTGCGCCACGCGGCGAGGCCGAGGTCGGGCGCACCCACGCCGTGGGTGTGCCGCTCGGCGTTCTGTACGTACACGGATCCGGTCACGGTGGGGTCGAGAACGATACGGAACTGGTCGTCGATCCGGGGCCGGTCGGCCGCGTCGCGGCGGATGTAGGGGTCGAGTCCTGCGAGGAGTCGTCCCAGGGGGCGTTCGCGGTAGCCGGTGGCGAGGATGACGGCGTCGGTGGTGAGGCGGGAGCGGGTGCCCTGCTGGAGGTGTTCGAGGTGGAGTTCGACCTTGGTGGTGCCGACGCGGCCGGCGGTGCGTACGGAGACTCCTGGGGTGAGGACCGCGTCGGGCCAGCCGCCCTGGAGAGTGCGCTGGTACAGCTCGTCGTGGATGGCGGCGATGGTGTCGGCGTCGATGCCTTTGTGCAGCTGCCACTGGCGCGGGCCGAGGTCGTCGCGTACGGACTCGGGGAGGGCGTGGAAGTACCGGCTGTAGTCGGGGGTGAAGTGTTCCAGGCCGAGCTTTGAGTACTCCATGGGGGCGAAGGCTTCGGTCCTGGCGAGCCAGGTGATCTTTTCGCGGCCGACGGGGCGGGATCGGAGGAGGTCGAGGAAGACTTCCGCGCCGGACTGTCCTGATCCGATGACGGTGATGTGTTCGGCGGCCAGGAGCCGTTCGCGGTGGTCGAGGTATGCGGAGGAGTGGATGACGGGGACGGTGGGGGCTTCGGCGAGTGGTTTGAGGGGTTCGGGGATGTACGGCGCGGTGCCGACGCCCAGGGCGACGTTGCGGGTGTAGGCGCGGCCGAGGGCTTCGGCTTCGCCGTCGGCGTCGAGCTGGGTGAAGTCGACTTCGAAGGCGTCGCGTTCGGCGTTCCAGCGGACGGCGTCGACCTGGTGGCCGAAGTGGAGGCCGGGGAGGCTGTCGCTGACCCAGCGGCAGTAGGCGTCGTATTCGGCGCGCTGGATGTGGAAGCGCTCGGCGAAGTAGAAGGGGAAGAGCCGTTCGCGGGTGCGCAGGTAGTTGAGGAAGGACCAGGGGCTCGCGGGGTCGGCGAGGGTGACGAGGTCGGCGAGGAAGGGGACTTGGAGGGTGGCGCCTTCGATGAGGAGGCCGGGGTGCCAGTGGAAGGCGGGGCGTTGTTCGTAGAAGGCGGTGGCGAGGCCGCCGTGTACGCCGTCGGCGAGGGCGGCGAGGGAGAGGTTGAAGGGGCCGATGCCGATGCCGACCAGGTCGTGGGGCTGCTCGGGTTCTTGGGGCTGGGGGGCGGCGGTCATCGGTGGGTGCTGCCTTCCGGAAGTGACAGGGGTGGGAGCAGTGAGAGGAGTGCTGCGAGGTCGTTGGGGGTGGTGTGGGGGTTGAGGATGGTGGCTTTGAGCCAGAGCCGGCCGTCGGCGGGGGCGCGGCCGAGGACGGCGCGGCCTTCGGTGAGGAGGGTGCGGCGGATGGTGGCGATGTCGGTGTCGTCGGCGCCGGTGGGGCGGAAGAGGACGGTGCTGAGGGTGGGTCGGTCGTGGAGTTCGAGGCCGGGGGTTTTTTCGACGAGGTCGGCGAGGTGCTGGGCGGCGGCGCAGGTGCGGTCGACGAGGTCGGCGAGTCCTTGGCGGCCGAGGGCGCGGAGCGTGACGGCGATCTTGAGGATGTCGGGGCGTCGGGTCGTACGCAGGGAGCGGCCGAGTAGGTCGGGGAGGCCGGCTTCGGTGTCGTCGTCGGCGTTGAGGTAGTCGGCCTGGTGGCCGAGGGGGGCGAGGGTGGCGGTGTCGGGGACGGCGAGGAGTCCTGCGGCGACGGGTTGCCAGCCGAGTTTGTGCAGGTCGAGGGTGACGCTGTGGGCGCGGTCGAGGCCTGCGAGGCGGGTTCTGTGTACGTCGCTGAAGAGGAGGGGGCCGCCGTACGCGGCGTCGACGTGCAGTTCGGCGTTGTGGCGTGCGCAGAGGTCGGCGATTTCGGGGAGGGGGTCGATGCGGCCGGTGTCGGTGGTGCCGGCGGTGGCGGCGACGAGGAGGGGCGGGTGGTGGTGCAGGTCGGTGAGGGCTTCGTCGAGTGCGGCGAGGTCGATGACGCCGGCGGGTGCGGGGACGGTCACCGGTTCGGGGAGCCCGAGGAACCAGGCGGCGCGGGACAGTGAGTGGTGGGCGTTGGCGCCGTGGACGAGTTGTACGGGGCCGTGGCGTTCGCGGGCCAGGAGGAGCGCGAGCTGGTTGGATTCGGTGCCGCCGGTGGTGACGAGGGCGTCGGGTGCGGGCGCGTGGGGGTAGACCTCGGCGGCGATCGTACGGGCGACTTCGGCTTCCAGGGCCGATGCGGCGGGGGCCTGGTCCCAGGAGTCCATGGACGGGTTGAGCGCGGACGCGGCGAGGTCGGCGGCGACGGCGAGTGCGAGCGGCGGGGTGTGGAGGTGCGCGACGCACAGGGGGTCGGCCGGGTCCGCGGCGCCTTCGGTGAGGGCGCGGACGAGGGTACGGAGTGCTTCTTCGGCTCCGGTGCCGGTGGCGGGCAGTACGGGCCGGGTCGCGTCCAGGAGTCGTTGGGTGACGGCGCCGGGGCCGCCGGCGGGGAGGGGTCCGCCTCGGGCGGCGGCGCCTGTGTGGAGGGCGTCCAGGACGGTGTCGATCAGCGGCCGCAGAACGGCGGCCCCACCTGCACCGCCGGCGAGGGACGGGAGGGGGGTGCCGGGGGGCGGCGTACTCATGCGGGGTCCTTCGGGTCCTTCGGGTGCGCTTCGGCTGGCACACCAGCGTGTACAGGCATGAGCCGGTGCGTCCGGACTGCTCAACGATCTCAACCCGAAAGTGGTACTGCCGGGCGGGTGGGGAGAGTTGGATTCGGCGGAGCTGATATGGGGGCGGTCGGGGCGGTGGCACTGGCGGTGGCCGGGACGCGTGGGGTGGCCGCGAATGGGGCCGGGACGCGTGGGGTGGCCGCAAACGGAGCCGGGACCCATGGCGTAGCCGCAAACGGAGCCGGGACCCGTGACGTAGCCGCAAACGGGGCCCGGACGAGCGGCGTAGCCACAAACGGGGCCGGGAACGCGTGGGGTGGCCGCGAACGCCGGAGGCGTGCGCGTCAAGTGTCTGGGCTCGCCGTCGGTACTCGTTGCGTTTTCGAACAGCTGGGGAGCGCAACGGAGTTCGACGCGGCATCCCCCGGGGTGGCGCCCTGGCGGTGCTCGGGCCGTCACCGGTCGGCTGCGCGTGACTTGCGGTGTCCGCCAGTGGTTCGGTCAGGCGCCGACGTAGGCCGCCAGGTGCTCGCCGGTGAGGGTGGAGCGGGCGGCGACGAGGTCGGCGGGTGTGCCCTCGAAGACGATCCTGCCGCCGTCGTGGCCGGCGCCGGGGCCGAGGTCGATGATCCAGTCGGCGTGCGCCATGACCGCCTGGTGGTGCTCGATGACGATGACCGACTTGCCGGAGTCGACGAGCCGGTCGAGCAGGCCGAGCAGCTGCTCGACGTCGGCGAGGTGGAGGCCGGTGGTCGGCTCGTCGAGGACGTACACGCCGCCCTTCTCTCCCATGTGGGTGGCCAGCTTGAGCCGCTGTCGCTCGCCGCCGGACAGCGTGGTGAGCGGCTGGCCGAGGGTGAGGTAGCCGAGCCCGACGTCGGCGAGCCGGCCGAGGATGCGGTGCGCGGCCGGCGTGCTCGCCTCGCCGGCGGCGAAGAACTCCTCGGCCTCGGTCACTGACATCGCGAGTACCTCGCTGATGTCGCGGCCGCCGAGGTGGTGGTCGAGGACCGATGTCTCGAACCGCTTCCCCTCGCAGTCCTCGCAGGTGGTGGCGACGCCGGCCATCATCGCCAGGTCTGTGTAGATGACGCCGATGCCGTTGCAGGTGGGACAGGCACCCTCGGAGTTGGCGCTGAAGAGCGCCGGCTTCACGCCGTTGGCCTTCGCGAACGCCTTGCGGATCGGGTCGAGCAGTCCGGTGTACGTCGCCGGGTTGCTCCGTCGCGAGCCCTTGATCGCGCCTTGGTCGACCGAGACGACACCCGACCCGGCGGCCCCTGAACCGTGCTCAAGCGATCCGTGGATCAGCGAGCTCTTGCCAGAGCCGGCGACGCCGGTGACCACGCACAGCACCCCGAGCGGGATGTCGACGTTGACGTTCCGCAGGTTGTGCCTCGTCGCGCCTCGGATCTCCAGCGTGCCGGTGGGCGTCCGTACCGGCTTCTTGAGGGTGGCCCGGTCGTCGAGATGGCGGCCGGTGACGGTGCCGCCGGCCCGCAGCCCCTCGACGGTGCCCTCGAAGCAGACGGTGCCGCCCGCCGTGCCGGCGCCGGGGCCGAGGTCCACGACGTGGTCGGCGATCGCGATCGTCTGCGGCTTGTGCTCCACGACGAGCACCGTGTTTCCCTTGTCCCGAAGTCGCAGCAGCAGGTCGTTCATCCGCTGGATGTCGTGGGGGTGCAGGCCGATGGTGGGCTCGTCGAAGACGTACGTCGTGTCGGTGAGCGAGGAGCCGAGGTGGCGGATCATCTTGACGCGCTGCGCCTCGCCGCCCGACAGCGTGCCCGACGGCCGGTCGAGCGCGAGGTAGCCGAGGCCGATCTCCACGAACGAGTCGAGGGTCCCCAGCAGCGCGGTGAGCAGCGGGGCCACCGAAGGCTCCTTGAGGCCGCGGACCCATTCGGCCAGGTCGCGGATCTCCATCGCGCACGCGTCGGCGATGCTGATCCGCCTGATCTTCGACGACCGGGCCCCCTCGCTGAGCCGGGTGCCGTCGCACTCGGGGCAGGTGGCGAAGGTGACCGCTCGCTCCACGAACGCCCGGATGTGCGGCTGCATCGCCTCCTTGTCCTTGGACAGGAACGACTTTTGGATCTTGGGGATCAGCCCTTCGTAGGTGAGGTTCACGCCCTCGACCTTCACCTTGGTCGGTTCCCGGTAGAGGAAGTCCTGCATCTCCCTCTTGGTGTACTTGCTGATCGGCTTGTCCGGGTCCAGGAGGCCCGACTCGGCGTAGACCCGCACGGTCCAGAAGCTGTCCGACTTCCAGCCGGGGATGGTGAACGCGCCCTCGGCGAGCGACTTCGAGGCGTCGTAGAGCTGGGTGAGGTCGATGTCGGTGACCGTGCCCCGGCCTTCGCAGCGCGGGCACATGCCGCCGGTGCGGGAGAAGGTCGCCTTCACCGCCTTCTTGGCGCCGCGCTCGACCGTGATCGCACCGCTCGCCCGGACCGAGGGGACGTTGAAGGCGTACGCGCTGGGCGGGCCGATGTGCGGCTTCCCGAGCCGGCTGAAGAGGATGCGCAGCATCACGTTAGCGTCGGTGGCGGTGCCGACGGTGGAGCGGGGATCGGCGCCCATCCGCTCCTGGTCGACGATGATCGCGGTGGTCAGTCCTTCGAGTACGTCGACCTCGGGCCGCGCCAGCGTCGGCATGAAGCCCTGAACGAAGGCGCTGTAGGTCTCGTTGATCAGCCGCTGCGACTCCGCGGCGATCGTGCCGAACACCAGAGAGCTCTTGCCGGAGCCGGAGACGCCGGTGAACACCGTCAGCCGGCGCTTCGGGATCTCGACGCTGACGTCCTTGAGGTTGTTCACGCGCGCGCCGTGCACGCGGATCAGATCGTGGCTGTCGGCAGCGTGCGGCGCGGGCGACTGCGTGTCCGTCCTCGTGACGGGGCTCATCGTGTCTCCATTTGTTGGGCGGGGCCGCCGATTCGGGAGGCGGCCGACCGGCCGGTCTCGACTGGGAGGTGCGGAGCGGGCCGTCGCCGGCCGGTACGGTGACCGGCCGGCGACAGGCTCACTTGGCGGGGCGCTGGGCGAAGCGCAGCATGTTGCCCGCGGGGTCACGGAAGGCGCAGTCGCGAACCCCGTAGGGCTGGTCGACCGGCTCCTGCAGCACGTCGGCGCCCGAGGCCCGGACGCGCTCGAACATGGCGTCGACGTCGTCGGCCGAGAAAATCACGCCGCGCAGCATGCCCTTGGCCAGCAGCTCCGCCATGGCCTGCCTGTCGGCCGGCGAGGCGTTCGGGTCCGCGAGCGGCGGTTCCAGCACGATCTCCACGTCGGGCTGCGACGGCGAGCCGACCGTCACCCAGCGCATCCCCTCGAATCCGACGTCGTTGCGCACCTCGAGTCCGAGCACGTCGCGGTAGAAGGCGAGCGCCTTGTCGTGGTCGTCGACGGCGATGAAGCACTGTGAAAGTTTGATGTCCATGCAGCCCACGCTACGGGCGGGCCGCGTGATTCGCTTCTCCATTCCTGACCGGTTCCGCGTTCCTTACCGGGCGCGTGAAGATCTTGGCGACGCAGGCCGGGATGGCCGCACCGTGCTCATGCCGACGGGCCCGGTACGCGCTTGGGCTCTCGCCCACGAGCTCGGTGAACCGCGAGCTGAACGACCCCAGTGACGTACACCCGACGGCGAAGCAGACCTCGGTCACCGAGAGGTCGCCGCGCCGCAGCAGGGCCTTTGCCCGTTCGATCCTGCGGGTCATCAGGTAGCTGTACGGCGTCTCCCCGAACGCGGCGCGGAAGCTGCGGGAGAAGTGGCCGGCCGACATGTGCGCCGCGCGTGCCAGCGCGGGGACGTCGAGCGGCTGCGCGTAGTCGCGGTCCATCAGGTCGCGGGCCCGGCGGAGCCGAACCAGGTCCGGTAGCGTCACCGGACCAGCATAGGCCGTCACGTCCTCGCACGCCGGAGGGGCTGGATAGTGCCGCGTGCGGCAATCTTCAGCCCCTCCGGCGTTTCCCGGCGCCCCCGGGGAGCCTCAGTTACCCCGTACCGCGAGGGCCCGGCGCAGGTCGTCGAGTTGGTCGGCGAGTTTGCGGCGCAGGGACGGGATCATTTCGGCGTCGCGCAGGAAGTCCTCGCCCAGGCGCAGGGAGTCCGCGTCGACGGCGAAGTGGGGGAAGGCGTAACGCCCCGCCGCTTCGGCGATGGCGGGGCCGCGGCGGTCGGCGACGGCCTTGGCGTCGCGGTAGTAGCGGGGGACGTAGTCGCGTACGAGAGCCGTCTGTTCGGGCTGCCAGAACCCCTGGGCGGTGGCGCTGAAGAGGTAGTTGGACAGGGTGTCGTCCTCGAACATGCGGGTCCAGGCCGCGGCCTTGGCCTCCGGTGTGGGCAGCGCGGCGCGGCAACGGGCGGCGCCTTCCTGCCCGGTGGCGCTGGGGTCGCGGTCGAGCTCCGCGGCGATGGCGGCCTCGTCGGTGGCGCCGAGTACGGCGAGGCGGCGCAGGATGCGCCAGCGCAGTTCGGGGTCGAGTTCGGGGCCGCCGGGGACGCTGCCGGAGTGGAGCCAGTCCTGGATGCCGTCGGGCTGGGTGGCGGCGTCGATGAAGTGGCGTACGGCGGTGAGGCGCAGGCCGGCGCCGTTGCCGTCCTCGGTGCGGCGGAGGAGGTCTCGGCAGAGGGTGGTGAGGGTGGCGAGGGCGGTGGGGCGTTCGGACGGGGGGAGGTAGCGGTCCGTGATCTGAGTGTGGGCGAAGGTGAGTACGCCCTGGACGATCGCGAGGTCGGTTTCTTCGGGGAGGTGGGCGCGGGCGGTCTCCAGGTAGGCGACGGGTTCGAGCTCGCCGTCGCGCACCATGTCGCGCAGGGAGTTCCACAGGACGGCGCGGGTGAGCGGGTCGGGGACGGCGGAGAGGTTGCGCAGGGCCGGCTCTTCGGACTGCTCGTCGAGGCGGATCTTGGCGTACGTCAGGTCGCCGTCGTTGAGGACGACGAGCGCGGGGCGGCGGCCGGGGCGTACCGTCACGGGCTCGTTGTGCGGTACGTCGACTTCGAACCGCTCGCGCAGGACCAGGCTCCGGCCGTCGATGGGGTCGCGGTCGTACGCGCCGACGGCGATGCGGTGGGGGCGGCTGCCCTGCTGGTCGACGGTGACGTGCCACATGCCGTCGGTCTCGCCGACGGCGGGGGTGAGGGTGTCGACACCAGTGGTGCGCAGCCATTGGGCGGCCCAGGCGTGGACGTCGCGGTCGGTGGCGCCGGCGAGGTTGTCGATGAAGTCGGCGAGGGTGGCGTTGGCGAATTTGTGGCGGGCGAAGTGGGTGTTGATGCCGGCCAGGAAGTCCTTCTCGCCGAGCCAGGCGACGAGTTGGCGCAGGGCGGAGGCGCCCTTGGCGTAGGAGATGCCGTCGAAGTTGAGCATGGCGGACGCGGTGTCGGGGACGGCGTGGGGGTCGGGGGCGACGGGGTGGGTGGAGGGGCGTTGGTCGGCGTCGTAACCCCAGCCCTTGCGGGCGACGGCGAAGTCGGTCCAGGTGTCAGTGAAGCGGGTGGCTTCGGTAAGGGTCTGGTAGCCCATGTATTCGGCGAAGGACTCGTTGAGCCAGATGTCGTCCCACCACTGGAGGGTGACGAGGTCGCCGAACCACATGTGGGCCATTTCGTGGGCGATGACCATGGCGCGGGTCTGGCGTTCGGTGTCGGTCACGGCGGAGCGGTAGATGAACTCGTCGCGGAAGGTGACGAGGCCCGGGTTTTCCATGGCGCCGGCGTTGAATTCGGGGACGAAGGCCTGGTCGTAGGAGTCGAAGGGGTAGGGCTCTTCGAACTTCTCGTGGTAGCGGTCGAAGCAGGCGCGGGTGATGTCGAGGATCTCGTCGGCGTCGGTGTTGAGGTACGGCGCGAGGGAGCGGCGGCAGTGGAGGCCGAAGGGCAGGCCGGCGTGTTGGGTGCGTACGGAGTGCCAGGGGCCCGCGGCGACGGCGACGAGGTAGGTGGAGATGAGGGAGGTGGGGGCGAGTGTCCAGCGGCCGGCGCCGTGGTGTTCGGCGATGGCATTGCCGAGGACGGTCCAGTCTTCGGGGGCGGTGACGGTGAGGGCGAAGACGGCTTTGAGGTCGGGCTGGTCGAAGGCGGCGAAGACGCGCTGGACGTCTTCCAGGAAAAGCTGGGTGTAGACGTACGTTTCGCCGTCGGTGGGGTCGGTGAAGCGGTGCATGCCTTCGCCGGTGCGGGAGTAGCGCATGTCGGCGTCGATGTGCAGTTCGTGGTCGCCGGCGGTGAGGCGGGTGAGGGGGAGGCGGTTGTCGACCAGCGTTTCGGGATCGAGTGGCTGTCCGTCGAGGGTGACTGTGCGCAGCGTGGCGGGCTTGAGCTCGACGAAGGTGTCCCCGGCCGTGTGTGCGGTGAAGTGGATGACGGTACGGGAGTCGAAGGTCTCTTCACCGCGGGTGAGATCGAGGTCGACCGTGTACCGGTGGACGTCGAGGAGCTGGGCTCGGGTCTGCGCTTCGTCGCGCGTCAGTACGGACATGGGGACATGCTGCCTGATGGCGTGCGGGTGGCACAGCGGTTTCGGTTGCCCTGCGGAGCCCGCCGGGGGCTGCTCTTAGCTGCTCTTAACCGCCCTCAGTCGACCTTGGCAGCCCTTGGCTGCCCTTGGCTGCCCTTGGCTGCCCTTAAGACTTCGCGATCGTTTCGTGGTGGCGGATGACCTCCGCGATGATGAAATTGAGCAGTTTCTCGGCGAAGGCCGGGTCCAGTTTGGCGCTTTCCGCGAGTTCCCGCAGGCGGACGATCTGGCGGGCCTCGCGGGCCGGGTCGGCGGGGGGCAGCTGGTGCCGCGCCTTGAGGAGGCCGACCTGCTGGGTGCATTTGAAGCGCTCGGCGAGCATGTGGACGACGGCGGCGTCGATGTTGTCGATGCTGTCGCGCAGCCGGCTCAGTTCGGCGATGACGGACTCGTCGATTTCGCTGGATTCGCTGGAGGTCATGGTCAGCGAGCTTACGTGGGTCGGGTCGCGATGGTCGGTGGGTGTTCGGGATCTGGGATCTGGTGGCTCCAGCCGCCGTGGACGGCCCGCCCCTGCTGTTCCCGGAAGCGGACGGGGGCCATGCCGACGCGGCGGGTGAAGAGGCGGGAGAAGTAGGCGGGGTCGTCGTAGCCGACGCGGCGGGCTACGGCGGCGACGGGCAGTTCGGTGGCGGCGAGGAGCTCCTTGGCGCGGCCGAGGCGGATGCCGAGGAGGTAGTCCTTGGGGCTGCATCCCGCTGCGCGGCGTACGGCGGTGCGCAGCTCGGCCGGGGTCATGCCGTGGCGGGAGGCGTGTTCGGCGACGGTCAGGGGCTGGAAGGCGTCGCGGGCGAGGGCCTGGAGTACGGGGTCTCCGTCGGCTCCGACGTCGGCGCGGGCACGGCGCAGTGCGACGAGGAGTTCGTGGACGGCTGCGCCGGTCTCGACTTCGAGGAGGGGGTTTCCGCGGCGTGCGGCGCGGGCGATGCGGCCGACGGCGGCGCGGGCGGCCGCGGTGTCGGCGAGGGGGACGACGGGGCGGTCGGGCTCGATGTAGCCGAGTTCGGTGTAGGTGGTGGTGGCCGGTCCGGTGAAGTCGACGAAGCTCTCGTCCCAGCCGGTGGCGGGATCGGGTCCGTAATGGTGGGGTATGCCGGGTATGAGCCAGATCAGGGCGGGGCCGGTGACGGTGACGCGTCGCCCGTCGGGGCCGCGGTACCAGCCGCTGCCCGCGCTGATGACGACGGCGACGTGGTGGTCGAGGGTGCGGGGGCCGACGGTGGGAAGTGTGCCGTGCTGGAGGCCGACTCCGAGGCAGACCAGGCCGAGCTTGTGGTGGGTGGGGCTGGGGGTGAAATAGCGCATCCAGGTGTGGTACATCCGCTCCCCCATCGCGTTGTGTCCAAACAGCGCTGATCTTTGTCCATGGACCGCTCCGCCGCCAGAGGGTGAGGTTGAGGCGCTGATAATGGAGCGAGAGGCGGGGACCGTGGCTGACTTCACGGTGGGTGAGCGGGATTTCGAGCTGGACGGGCGGCCGGTGCGGCTGCTGTCGGGGGCTTTGCACTATTTCCGGGTGCATGAGGGGCAGTGGGGGCACCGGCTCGCGATGCTGCGTGCCATGGGGCTGAACTGTGTGGAGACGTACGTCCCGTGGAATCTGCACGAGCCGGAGCCCGGGCGGCTGCGTGACGCGGGGGCGCTGGGCCGGTTCCTGGACGCGGCGCGGGAGGCGGGGCTGTGGGCGATCGTACGTCCGGGGCCGTACATCTGTGCCGAGTGGGAGAACGGCGGGCTGCCGCACTGGCTGACGGGGGCCCTCGGCTCGCGCGTGCGCACGCGCGACGCGGAGTATCTGGGGCATGTGGAGCGGTGGTTCGGGCAGCTGCTGCCGCAGGTGGTGGCGCGGCAGATCGACCGGGGCGGCCCGGTGATCATGGTGCAGGTCGAGAACGAGTACGGCAGTTACGGCTCGGACCAGGTGTATCTGCGGCACCTGACGGCGTTCCTGCGGGAGTGCGGTGTGACGGTGCCGCTGTTCACTTCCGACGGGCCCGAGGACCACATGCTGACGGGCGGTTCGGTGCCGGGGGTGCTGGCGACGGCGAACTTCGGGTCGGGGGCGCGTGAGGGCTTCCAGACGCTGCGGCGGCATCAGCCTTCGGGTCCTTTGATGTGCATGGAGTTCTGGTGCGGATGGTTCGACCACTGGGGTGCGGAGCATGTCGTACGGGATCCCGCGGACGCGGCGGCGGCGCTGAACGAGATTCTTGAGTGCGGTGCGTCGGTCAATGTCTATATGGCGCACGGGGGTACGAATTTCGCGGGCTGGTCGGGGGCGAACCGTTCCGGTGCGCTGCACGAGGGGGAGCTGCGGCCGACCGTGACGTCGTACGACTATGACGCGCCCATCGACGAGTACGGCCGCCCCACGGAGAAGTTCTGGCTGTTCCGGGACGTCCTGGCGCTCTACCAGGAGGGTGCGGCCCCGCTGCCTGACGTGCCGGCCGCGCCTGCCGTGCTGGGTGAGCCGGTGCCGGCGGAGCTGACGGGGTGGGCGCCGCTCGGCGACGTACTGGAGGTGCTCGGGGGCGCGGAGACCGAGTCTGCGATGCCGCCGACGTTCGAGGAGCTGGGTGTGGACCGGGGGCTTGTCCGCTACCGGGTGGAGGTGCCGGGGCCGCGCCGGGCGTATCCGCTGGGCGTGACGGGGCTGCGGGACCGGGCTGTGGTGTACGTCGACGGGGTGCGGGCGGGGGTGCTCGACGGCGGGGCGGGTGAGGCCACCGGATACACAGCGCTGGACGAGCCGGTGGCGGGGCCCGCTTCGGTGGAGCTGTGGGTGGAGTCGCTGGGGCGGGTCAATTACGGGCCCCGTTTCGCCGAGTCGAAGGGCATCACGGGCGGCGTACTGCATGAGCGGCAGTATCTGCACGGTGTACGGGCGCGGGGGCTGTCCCTGGACGCGTTCGAGGACGCGGACGCGCTGGGGAAGGTTCCCTACCGTTCTCCGGAAGCGAGGGCGGGCGCGTCGGGGCTGTTCCGGGGAACGTTCGAAGTCCGGGGTGCGGGCGATGCGTCGCTGCGGCTGCCCGGCTGGGAACGGGGCTTCGTGTGGGTGAACGGCTTCTGCCTGGGCCGGTACTGGGCGGCGGGTCCCCAGGAGGCTCTGTACGTTCCCGGGCCCGTTCTGCGGGAGGGTGCGAACGAGGTGTGGGTGCTTGAGCTGGAGAGCGCCGGTGAGCGCTCGCCGGAGTTCGGCTGACAGAGGCTGAACGCCTTGAGGGCCGGTCCGTCCGTTGTAAGGACCGGCCCTCCAGGGCGTTACCCCTTACGCGTCCTGCACGTCCCGCACGTCTTACATTTCGCGCACCTCGAAGGTGTCAAGGACGAACTCCGCCGTCCCGTCGTCACCGGTCTTGCGCAGGCCGACCCACGTTTCGCCCTTGGTGGGCGCCGTGAACTCATAGCTCAGCACGGTCGGTTCGGTGGCGACGGGCAGTGCCTTGCGGTCGAGTTCGCGGCCGGCCGGTTCGTCGACACCCGTGATCCACGCGTACTGCCCGGCCTTCTCGTTCTCGTAGCGGAAGGAGACCCGGTAACGCTTGCCCGCCTCGAAGCGGACGGTGTGCTGCACGGTCCGGTAGACCAGGCCGTCGTTCTCGCCGCGCGACTTGAGCGACTCCGAGCTGTCGATGACGTCGTCGATCACCTTGCCGTTCCAGCCTCGCTGCGTGAACGGGGCGTGCCGCTGCGCGATGTGGGTGCGTGGGTCGGTGGAGCCCCCCGCGTCGCCCTTGACGAAAACACCCCACCCTTGCGGCACGTTCTCGAAGTCCTCGAAGGCGAGCGCCGCGAGCCTCGTGCTTCGCTTCGCGGGAACGATCCGTACGTTGTCGAAGCGCACCCGTGCGTCGCCCGCGTCCGCGCGCAGGGTGAGGTCCACTCGGCCACCGCCTTCCGGAACGGTGAAGTACGTGAACATCCGCTGGAACCGGGTGTCGTGCTTGCGGTCGGCGGCGACGAGGTTGACGGCCGTGGAGGTGTCGGTCCAGTTCTCGGCCGTGGTCCCGTCGGCGGTCCGTACGGTGAGCGCCGCGCGCCGCCGCTCCCCCGCCTGCGCCCCGACCTCGACCTGCACGGACGCGGCGTACGTCCCGGGTGCCAGGCGCGCGAGGCGCTGACCGACGGCCGCGGCCCCGCCCGCGCCGATGACCAGTTCGTAGTCCCCGATGGCGCTCAGCTCGACCGAGGCCGGCCCGCTGACGGTCCACCCGTCCAGCGAACCGGAGTTGAAACCCGGGTCGTGCAGTGGTGTGGCCTGTCCCCAGTGCGGGTCGGCGGTCGCCGGCACCCGGGTGCGGTAGACGACGTACGGCTGCTTCGCCTCGGCGTGGAGGGTGACCTTGCCGGAGCGTACGGGGGCGTCGCGGACGTGCTCGCGCCCCTGGTCGGTGAGCTTGTAGAGCGCCACCTTCGACGCTCCCGCCCAGCCGCGCGGGAGCCGCCAGGTGCTGCTGCCGCCCGCCGGGTTGTAGTGGTAGAGCTTGTGGGGGTCGGTGGCCTCGCGCGGCTCCCAGGGCAGGAGGTAGCGCCCTGCTTCGTACACAGCACGCCCGTCGGTGGTGATGCGGCGTGTGCCGTCCGCATCACTCACGGACGTCCTGGTGGGCCCGAAGAAGGTGATCTCGTGCGCGCCCCAGGTTTTGACCGGGTACGCCTGGAGGTACTTGGCGGGCAGGCTGTCGGTCCAGATCAGCTGGTAGAAGGTGTTCCAGTCGGTCTTGTTGACCCAGCCCTCGAAGTTTCCTGTGCGCGGGATACCGAGGAGCGTCGGCCACTTGTCGGCGAAGACGTCCTTCTGGTGGTTGCGGATGAAGCGGATCAACTGGGAGTTGATGCCGCGCGAGGTGTCGCCGCCGTAGTCGACTTCGGTGGCCCAGTGCGCCCACAGGGCCGAGCGTTCGAGGCCGTGGCCCCATTCGGTGGTGATCTGCCAGCCCTGTTCGCGCAGGGCCCGCTGCAGCCGGTCCGAGGTCCAGCCGGACTCGCGGAAGACATCGATGTAGAGCATGTTCAGGGCGGGGTCGGTCTCGCTGCGCAGGTCCTTGAAGCGCTTGATGATGTCGCCGGAGACGAGATCGCGCCGCTGGTCGATGCGGTAGCTCTGGTCGAGCCAGTCCCACTGTTCGTTGGTCTTGTCGACGAGCGTTTCGGAGAACGCGTTCGCGACGGGGTACGACTCGGTGGCGTTCACGTGAACGCCGAAATCGCTTCCCCACTTGCGGCCTTCACGCACGAGGGTGTTGAGGTCGCCGAGGCCGCCCGCGCGCTTGTTGTGGTTGCCCGCGTAGTCGGGGTGGGCGGAGTCGTGGCCCTCGGACTGGTAGCCCTTGAGGAGCGTGTACTGGCGCAGGCCGTCCGTCGAGAGACTGACGCGTTTGACGTTGTCGAGCGTCGCGAGGAACGGGTTGGTGGCCTGACTGGCGAAGTTGAAGGGGATGTGCGGGACGACGCGCAGGTGCTGTTCGTCCGCGCCCAGCGGCGTCACCATGATGTCGCGGAAGGCGATGGCGGCGTCCTGCCAGTCCACGACGCCGTCGCCGTTGCGGTCACCGGTGATGATTACGGTGGCGTACGGGAGCGGCTCGGTGGCGTTCACGGGAGCGGTCGCCGCGCGGTGCGTCCACTGCCCGCAGGACAGCCGCACCTCGACGTAACCGTCCTTCTTGAGCGTCTGCCGCCACAGCCGTCCGTTCTCCCAGGTGGTCCCTGCCGCACTGGTGGGCTTGTCGTACGTCGTGTTGGTCTCGACGGCGCCGCCGAGCCGGTCGTGGGCGACGACGGCGTACGCGCAGCCGAGCGGCTCGGCGTCAGGGAGCGTGTCCGGCGCGGGCCGCACCAGGGTGTCGCCGCTCTTGGCCTTGTCGAGCTGGACGCGGGCGGCGAGCAGCGCGGCGCCGGGCTGGTCGCCGCGTACCGACAAGAACGCGAGCGAGGGGATCTGGAGGGTGCCGACGCGCAGTGCGGCGGTGTCGGCGATCTTCGTGACCCGCCAGTCGACCTGCCGGCCGCTGACGCGGATCTCCACCTCGATCTCGGTTCCGCCGTCGAAGGCCAGGGTGTACGTGGCGAGATCGCGGCCCGCGCGGGCGGTCACCTCGGGCGTACGGGCGGTTCCGTCGATCAGCACCGCGGTGACCGGGTCTGCCTGCCCGTACAGCCTGGCGCCCGTTCCGCGGTCGGTGTACGACACGATGCGCGGGAAGGCGCGGTCGACGCGCACCTCCAGTTCGCGGGAGCGCAGCACGGTCTCGCCATCGGCCGCCAAGGCGGCGGTGGAGGGTCCGGCGAGGGCCAGGCCGGCGCCCGCCAGTGCGGTGGCGGCGGTGGCTGCCACCACGGTCCTGCGGCTCGGTCCGGGGTCAGTTGCGTGCACGCTCGCTCTCCTGTCGCTCGACGGCATGGTGTGCACGCCAACATGCGCCGCGAGGGGCGAGTGCGCCTATGGACAAAGGAGGGGCGGGTGTTGGACTAACGCGTCCAGCACCCGCCCGTCGAAGCTCGTTCAGGGGTGGTTCACAGGCCGAGTCAGCCGAGTCACAGACTCGCGGCAGCCGACTTGATGGCGGCGGCGAAGGTGGACACCTCGGTGTACACGCCGGGGTAGTTGGGACGTGCGCAGCCATTGCCCCAGCTGACTATCCCGACCTGTATCCAGGCGTTGGTGTTGTCCCTGCGGAACATCGGGCCGCCCGAGTCGCCCTGGCAGGTGTCGACACCGCCCGCGGTGAAGCCGGCGCAGATTTCCTCGCCCGCCACCAGGTCGGAGTACGAACGCTTGCAGGTGGCGTCGGAGACGAACGGGACCTGGGCCTTGAGGAGGTAGCGCTGCTGACTGCCGCCCTCGGTGGCCGCGCCCCAGCCGGCGACGGTGAAGGTGCCGCTGTTGTACGCCGTCGTGTCGGCGATCTTCAGAGTGGGCAGCTCGATCGGACTGGCGAGCTTGATCAGTGCCCAGTCCTTGCCCGTGCCGTTGTAGCCGGGGGCCTGGAGGACCTTGGTGGACCTGACCTTGATGGCGCTTGCGCTCCGCAGGTCGACGACACCGGCGGTGGCGGTGATGCTGGTGTTGTTGCCGGATCCGTTCACGCAGTGGGCGGCGGTCAGGACGATGTTCTTGGTGATGAGCGAGCCGCCGCAGCCCATGGAGAGCCGGACCATGAACGGGAATTCGCCCTGGGCGGCGCGGGTTCCGCCGACGACGGGCGGCGTCGCCGCGGAGGCCGCGGACGCGGCGGCGGGCTGGATGCTGACCGCGGCGAGGATCACTGCGCCGGCGGCTGCGCATCTCTTGAGGGCGTGCAGAAGGTTCTTCAACGAACTGCCTCTCGTGGGAAACGTGGGGGGTCGCTGTGCACACGCACGACGGACAGCACGCACACCACCCCGTAGATGGCATGCGCCCGTCAAGTCGCTGTTGGATTATGTGGAGCTGTCCCCCCGCCCGACAAGGGAGGCATTCCAGCCACACCCCGCAACACGCGTCCCGAGCCCACCGCGGCCACCCCGGCGGGCCCACCGGCGGGAAACCCACCCCGGGCCGCCTAATCCGCCTACAGTGGAGACCTGTTCACCGTCGTGTGGAGACGTGTGGGGGTGAGTGCGGACGTGACCAGCGGGAGCGAGGTCGTACACGGCTATCCGCATCTGGCCACCGTGCGGTCCGCCCTTGCCGCGCTCCACAAGCGGCTCTCGTACGAGGGTGTGCACACCTACGCCCCGAGCGTGTTTCCCGCCGACGTGGCCTTCTCCGACCAGGACGATCTTTACCTCGGCACCCAGCGCGTGGCCCGCGCCCTTGTCCAGCATCTGCATCTGCCGGACGCCCGCATGATCGTGAGCTTCCGCGAGATGGAGCACGCCGCGAGTGTGGAGCTGGCAGCCGGTCCGGAGTACTTCATCGAGCTCAATGGCCGCTTCAGGACCCACCGCAACGACATCGGGGCCGCCCTCGCCCACGAGATCACGCACATCCTGCTGCACCGGCTCGGTCTCGCCTTCGCCGGCACCCGCGACAACGAGATCCTCACCGACACCGTGACGACGTATCTCGGGGCGGGCTGGCTGCTGCTCGACGCGTTCCGCGAGGACGGCGCGTCCAGCCAGAAGCTCGGCTATCTCACGCCGGAGGAGTTCGGGTACGTCCTGGCGAAGCGGGCGATCGCCTTCGGTGAGGACCCCGCGCCCTGGTTCACCAGCGCGCAGGCGTACACGGCGTACACCAAGGGGCTCGCACAGGCGCGCCGCGACGAACAGCAGCCGCCGCTGACGGCCGCGGGCTGGGCGGGGCGCCGACGGTACGCCAAGGAGCGGCGGTACGCCCAGGAGAACGGCAGCCGTGCGGACGGCTCCTCGTCCGGGTCCACGTCCGGGTCCGGGTCCTCGTCGTACGCCTTCGAGGGTGGCGGCCGCGACACGCTGCGCGTGTCGTTCCCGTGTCCCACGTGCCAGCAGCGCATCCGCGTGCCCGTGCGCGGCCGTGTACGGGCACGCTGCGCGCTCTGCCGCACGATTCTCGAATGCGACACGTGAACACGCACACGTAGGGTCGAAACATGACGAATGATCCGGCAGCGGACCTGCAGACCCTGTTCGAAGCGTTGTACGAGGAATCGGACGACGCCGTCGTACGGCTGTTGCGCTCCGGTGTCCCGGCGGAGGCCACCGACGAGGGTGAAACCGCGCTCTACAGAGCGTCCGTACAGGACCGCCCCGGCATGGTGCGGCTGCTGCTCGCCGCCGGCGCCGATCCCGACCGCGCGAGCGGCCCCGAGGCGGGTGACCTGCCGCTGTGCGGCGCGGCGGTCGGCGGCCACACGGAGGTGGTGGAGGCCCTGCTGTCGGCGGGCGCGACGCCCGACCTGCGTGAGGAATTCGGGTTCACCGCGATGGCCTGGGCGGTGAGGCAGGGCCACGCGGACATCGTGGAGGCGCTTTTGGAGTACGGCGCCGATCCCGACCTCCCCGCTCCCGGTACGGAGCCACCGCTGGTGCTCGCCGCGCGGCGCGGGTCCACGGAGACCGTACGGACGCTTCTGCGGCACGGTGCTTCCGCGCGGCGGGAGGCGCTGGAGGAGGCGCGGCGGTGGCTCGAAGCCGATGTGGAGGAGGAGCTGCGGGCGGGGCTTCTGGAGACCTTCGGCGACGCTGCCGGCGCTGATGTCGCGGAGCTCGAGACCGTCACCAGCCGCTTCGTGCAGGACGGCGGGGAGACCGTCGTCGTCGAGCTGCTGCGGGACGGCAGGCCGTCGGCCGGCAACGAGCAGCAGACCGGGCACGCCGCGATCGCCACCCTCCTGGAGGAGCAGCTGGGCATCCGTACGCCCTTCGAGGAGCTCGCGGACCGGGCCCTGAGCAGCGGTGACCCCGGCCGGGACGAGTGGATGGAGTCCGTGGCCGCGCTGTGGCGGCGGGGCGACGAGGAGACGTTCCAGGCGGCGGCCGCGTGGTGTGCGAGCGGTGATCCCCTGCGGCAGGCGTTCGCCGCCGACGTTCTGGCGCAGCTCGGCTTCGAGCAGGGCGGGAAGCCGTTCGCCGCGCGCGCCCTGCCGTTGCTGCGGGAGCTGGCGCGGGCGGCGGGGGACCGCGATTCGGAGCTGGCCCAGGCCGCTGTGCTGGCGCTGGGGCACCATGGTGACCCTTCGGCCCTGCCCGAGATCCTGCGCCATGTCGGCCATCCCGACGCCGAGGTGCGGCACCGGGTGGCCCTCTCCCTCATCGGCCTTGTCCCCGCCGATCACCGCGAGGGGGCGGCCGCGCTGATCGCGCTGAGCCGCGACCCGGATGACGAGGTGCGTGACTGGGCGACGCTGGCGCTCGCCGGTCTCGACGCGGACACCCCTGAGATCCGGGAGGCGCTGGCGGACCGCCTGGAGGACCACGATCCCGACACGGCGGCGGAGGCGGCGCGCGGTCTGGCGGTGCGGGGGGACGACCGGGCGGTCGAGGCGCTGGCCCGTCTGCTGCGGGAGGAGGATCCGGAGGGGTACGCGTATGCGACGGCGGTCGAGGCGCTGGAGTCCGTGGCGGACGCTGCGGTGCGGCGCCGGCTGGAACGGACGCCGCCGCGCTACCGGTGAGTGGGCTTTCCCCCGACCCGACCCGCCCCTTCCCGCTGTGATGTTTTGCCCCCAGTGTCGGGAAGGGGCGGGTAGGGGAAAGCCCGCCGCTATGGCGTCGCCCCGGGTCCCGGGTACGTGTCCCCCATGACAGCCGCCGAGCAGTTGAGAGAGGTCGTAGACGCTGTCGCCGCGCCCGAAGTCCGCGTCGCGCCCCCTTCGCCGCGAGGCCGCTGAAGCGGCGTACCGATGGCCACGGCCGGCTGCTCCACGGTCCGCGCCGTCTTCAGGAAGCCGCTCTCCGCCCACGACTTGGGGCCCGGGCGGCCGGGCCGTCAGGCCCCGCCACCCTCGGTCGCCCCCGGCGTGTCCGACCAGGCGTCAACAGCCGTAGTCGACGAGGTCGAACGACGCGTAGTGGTCGGCGGTGTAGTAGTCCTCCTGCGCCGCGTCGCCCGCGACGATGCGGCGGGCCCCGCGGTCCGGTGATCCCGGCGTGACGACCGTGTACTCGTGGTAGTAGCCGGTGGTCCGGTCCGGCAGCAGCTGCTCCCGGTTCTGGAAGACGGTCCCGTCCTGTTCGTACGGGTAGGGCCCGCCCGCCTCGATCAGGTCGAGGGTGTCGTGCGCCTGGGAGGGCAGGGCGGAGTAGCAGATGTCACCGACCGCGGGAGCGGTGGCGGTGGCGGCACTTGCGGCACTTGCGGCACTTGCGGCGACCGTGACCGGGCCGCCGACGAGAAGGGTGCAGACGAGGGCGGCGATGCCGCCGATGGCTGAGAGACGTGGGGGGATTCTCATGCGCATCATGATGACGCGCGTAGAGAGCGCCGCGTCAATGTCAACTCCCGGGACTTTTCCGTACGTTCACCTCACCCGCCACCAACCTCCGAACGCCTGCTCGCGGCCGGCCGTCAGGAGTAGTCCCAGCAGTCCACCTCCACACGCGCCCGCACGACAGGAGTACGGCGGGTCCGAGCCGGCCCACGGCGCGCAGCGCCCGCTCCGCCGTGTCCGTCAGCGGACCAGCAGCGGCACGGCAGGCCCGCAAGCCCTCACCCCGCTACCGCGCCCCGTACACCCGGCCCGGTGTCGCGGACTCCGCCAGCAGTTTGGATGCCGTTTCGCCTGCCTCCGCCGGGGTCCAGCGCGCGCCCTTGTTCGCCGTCGGGCCCGCGCGCCAGCCCTCCATGACCGTGATGCGGCTCCCCTCCGCCTCGAAGACCCGCCCCGTCACGCCGGCCGACGCCGCCGAGCCCAGCCACACCACCAGCGGCGACACGTTCTCCGGGGCCATCGCGTCGAACTCGTCGGGCGTGCCCGGCGCCGCCATCGTCTCGGCGAACGTCCGCTCCGTCATACGCGTACGCGCCGCCGGTGCGATGGCGTTGACCTGGACCCCGTACCGCCCCATCTCCTCCGCCGCGACCAGCGTCAGGCCTACGATCCCCGCCTTCGCCGCCGAGTAGTTGCCCTGGCCCACGCTCCCCAGCAGGCCCGCCCCCGAGCTGGTGTTGACGACGCGGGCGGCGACCGCCCGGCCCCCCTTCGCCTCTGCCCGCCAGTACTGCGCGGCGTACTTCAGCGGCAGGAAATGGCCCTTCAGGTGTACGCGCATGACCGCGTCCCAGTCGTCCTCGTCCAGATTCACCAGCATCCGGTCCCGCAGGAACCCGGCGTTGTTCACGAGGGTGTCGAGCCGCCCGAACGTCTCGACCGCCGTGGCGACCAGCGACGCCGCGCCCCCGGCCGTCGCGATGTCCCCGCCGTGGGCCACCGCCGCTCCGCCCGCCGCCACGATCTCCTCGACCACCTGCTGCGCCGGGCTCGCCGACGCCCCCGCGCCGTCCGGTCCGACCCCCAGGTCATTGACCACCACCTTCGCGCCCTCCGCCGCGAAGGCCAGGGCGTGGGCGCGGCCCAGCCCCCGCCCCGCGCCCGTCACGACGACGACTCGTCCGTCGCAGATTCCGACTCCGACCCCAACTCCGGTACCGGTCATTTCACTTCTCCTTGTTGACTGTTGACTGTTGCCGCGTCGAGGAAGGCGGGACGTTCCCCGCCGCCGTGAACGAGGAGGGACGCGCCGGTTACGTACGAGGCCCGCGCCGAGGCAAGGAAAACGGCCGCGTCGCCGATCTCGCCGGGTTCCGCGAGCCGCCCCGCCGGGACCGTCCGGCCTACGGCCGCGATGCCGGCCTCGTCGCCGTAGTGCAGGTGCGAGAGCTCGGTGCGGACCATGCCGAGGACGAGCGTGTTCACCCGTACGTCGGGCGCCCACTCCACCGCCATCGACCTGGCCAGGTTCTCCAGCCCCGCCTTGGCCGCCCCGTACGCCGCCGTCCCCGGCGACGGCCTGGTCCCGCTGACGCTGCCGATCATCACGACCGAGCCACCGGACGCGCGAAGGTGCTCGTACGCCGCCAGAGAGGCCGTCATCGGTGCCGTCAGGTTGAGTTCCACGACCCGCGCGTGGCGGGCCGCTTCGCCCTCCCCCAGCAGCCGGTACGGCGTCCCGCCCGCGTTGTTGACGAGCACATCGAGCCGTCCGTACGTCGCCACCACGCCCGCGATGAAGTCCTGGACGGCCACCTGGTCGCGCAGGTCCAGCGGCCGGAACTCCGCCTCGCGGCCCCCCGCTTCCACCACCTCGTCCGGGGGGCGACGCGCGCAGATCACCACCCGTGCCCCCGCCGCCAGGAACGCCCGCGCGATGCCGGCGCCGACGCCGCGCGTGCCGCCGGTGACGACTGCGACCCTCCCGCTCAGTTCCATTCGCTGCTACCTTCCCCACCTAACAAATGTTTGGTGGAAAGGTAGCTGATCCACTCATGGGTGTCTCCACCTCAAGCCCGGAAGGCCCGGACAAGGGCATTTCCGTCGTCACGGTCGACTTCCCGCCCGTCAACGCACTCCCCGTGCAGGGCTGGTACGACCTCGCCGACGCCATACGCACCGCCGGCCGCGACCCCGACGTCCGCTGCGTCGTCCTCGCCGCCGAAGGCCGCGGCTTCAACGCCGGCGTCGACATCAAGGAGTTGCAACGCGACGCCGGCCACGCCTCCCTCGTCGGTGCCAACCGCGGCTGCGCCGAGGCGTTCGCCGCCGTATACGAGTGCGAGGTGCCCGTCGTCGCAGCCGTGGGCGGCTACTGCCTGGGCGGCGGCATCGGCCTCGTCGGCAACGCCGACGTGATCGTCGCGTCCGACGACGCCACCTTCGGCCTGCCCGAACTCGACCGGGGCGCGCTCGGCGCCGCGACCCACCTCGCTCGCCTCGTCCCGCAGCACCTGATGCGCGCGCTGTACTACACATCACGCACCGCCACCGCCGCCGAACTGCACGCCCACGGCTCGGTCTGGAAGGTCGTCCCGCGCGACCGACTCCTGGGTGCAGCCCTCAGCCTGGCCCGCGAGATCGCGCAGAAGGACGGCAGCCTCATCCGGCTGGCCAAGGTCGCCATCAACGGCATCGACCCCGTGGACGTACGCCGCAGCTACCGCTTCGAGCAGGGCTTCACCTTCGAGGCCAACCTGACCGGCATCGCCGACCGCGTCCGCGACACCTTCGGCAACACCTCGGCCCAGGAGGACAAGCAGCCGTGACAGACAAGCTACTGACACCCGAAGAGGCCGTCGGCCGACTCCACAGCGGCATGACAGTCGGCATCGGCGGCTGGGGCTCGCGCCGTAAACCGATGGCCCTGGTCAGAGCACTGCTCCGTTCCGAGATCACTGATCTCACCATCGTCTCGTACGGCGGCCCCGACGTCGGTCTCCTCGCCGCCGCAGGCAAGATCCGCAAGCTCGTCACCGCCTTCGTCACCCTCGACTCGATCCCCCTGGAGCCGCATTTCCGTACGGCCCGCCAGAGCGGCGCCATCGAGCTCACCGAAATCGACGAAGCGATGTTCATGTGGGGGCTGCACGCGGCCGCCAACCGACTCCCCTTCATGCCCGTCCGGGCCGGCATCGGCTCCGACGTCATGCGCGTCAATCCATCCCTCCGTACGGTCACTTCGCCGTACGACGACGGGGAGGAGTTCGTCGCCGTACCCGCCCTGCGCCTGGACGCCGCGCTGGTCCACATGAACCGCGCCGACCGGCTCGGCAACGGCCAGTACCTCGGCCCCGATCCGTACTTCGACGATCTGTTCTGCGAGGCCGCCGACGCGGCGTACGTCTCCTGCGAGCAGGTGGTCGAGACGGCGGAACTGACGAAGTCGGCGTCGCCGCAGAGCCTCCTCGTCAAGCGCCACTACGTCACCGGCGTCGTCGAGACCCCGAACGGCGCGCACTTCACCTCGTGCGCCCCCGACTACGGCCGCGACGAGGCCTTCCAGCGGCTGTACGCGGCCACGCCCTGGCCCGAGTTCGCCGAGCGCTTCCTGTCCGGCAACGAGAAGGCCTACCAGTCCGCCGTACAGGCCTGGCACGAGGAGCAGAAGTGACCAGCACCACCACTGCAACCGTCACGCGCGCCGAGTACTGCGTCATCGCCTGCGCCGAGGCCTGGCGCGACAACGGCGAAGTCCTGGCCAGCCCCATGGGCACCGTCCCCGCCATCGGCGCCCGCCTCGCCAAGCGCACCTTCTCCCCCGACCTCCTCCTCACCGACGGCGAGGCCACGCTCGTCGGCCTGGACGGCACGCCGGAGGGCTGGCTCCCGTACCGCCAGCACCTCGCCATGGTCACCGGCGGCAGGCGCCACGTCATGATGGGCGCGAGCCAGATCGACCGCTTCGGCAACCAGAACATCTCCTGCATCGGCGACTGGCAGCAGCCCTCCCGCCAGCTCCTCGGCGTACGCGGCGCACCCGTCAACACGCTCAACAACCCGACGAGTTACTGGGTGCCGAAGCACTCCACCCGCGTCTTCGTCGACAAGGTCGACATGGTGTCCGGCGTCGGCTACGACAGCGCTGCCGCCGCAGGCCCGAGCGCCACCCGCTACCACCGCATCCCGCGCGTCGTCACCAACCTCGGCGTCCTCGACTTCGACACGCCCGACCACTCGATGCGCCTCGCCGCCCGCCACCCCGGCGTCACGGCCGCCCAGGTCCAGGAAGCGACGGACTTCGCCCTCGACATCCCCGAAGACGTGCCGTACACCCGCGAGCCCACGTCCGGCGAACTGCGCCTCATCCGCGAGGTCATCGACCCCGAGGGCCTGCGTGACCGCGAGGTCAGGGCCTGATGAAGACGGCGCTCACCGAACTCACCGAAGTCGAACACCCCATCGTCCAGACCGGCATGGGCTGGGTCGCGGGACCCCGCCTCGTCTCGGCCTCCGCCAACGCCGGGGCGCTCGGCATCCTCGCCTCCGCGACGATGACCACCGAGCAGCTCCGCCACGCCGTACGCGAGGTCAAGTCCCGTACGGACGCGCCCTTCGGCGTGAATCTGCGCGCCGACGCGGGCGATGCGCGGACGCGCGTACGGATCATCATCGACGAGGGCGTGAAGGTCGCCTCCTTCGCACTCGCCCCCTCCAGAGACCTCATCGCGGAGCTGAAGGACGCGGGCGTCGTCGTCATCCCGTCCATCGGCGCACGCCGGCACGCCGAGAAGGTCGCGGCCTGGGGCGCGGACGCCGTCATGGTGCAGGGCGGCGAGGGGGGCGGCCACACGGGGGAAGTGGCCACGACGGTCCTCCTCCCCCAAGTCGTCGACGCCGTCGACATCCCCGTGATCGCCGCGGGCGGCTTCTACGACGGCCGCGGCCTGGTCGCCGCGCTGGCGTACGGCGCCGCCGGCATCGGGATGGGCACGCGCTTCCTGCTCACCTCCGACTCGACCGTCCCCGACGCCGTCAAGGCCAGATACCTGGCGGCGAGCGTCAAGGAGGTCACGGTCACCACGGCCGTCGACGGCCTGCCGCACCGCATGCTCCGTACGGATCTCGTCGACTCCCTGGAGAACGCGGGCCGTACGAAGGCGCTGGCGGCAGCGGTACGCCGCGCAGCCGGATTCAGGAAGATCTCCGGCCTGAGCTGGACCGCCATGGTCCGCGACGGTCTGGCCATGAAGCACGGCAAGGACCTGAGCTGGAGTCAGGTCCTGCTGGCCGCCAACACCCCGATGCTGCTCAAGGCCTCCATGGTCGACGGCCGCACCGATCTGGGTGTGATGGCGTCCGGGCAGGTGGCGGGTCTGATCGACGATCTGCCGTCCTGCGCGGAACTGGTGGCACGTGTCATGGCCGAAGCGAACGAAACGCTCGAACGATTCCAGGCACCGATGACCTCGCTCCGCGCCCTGCCGACACCAGGGTGATTCCTTCTCCTCACAGGAGTTGTCAGATGAGCCGTCTCGCCCGAACCCGCATTCGCCTGGCGACCGGAGCGGTCGTCTCCGCTCTCGCCATCGGGTGTCTGCCCGCCACCACTTCGGCTTTCGCCGCGTCCCCGACACTCGCCACCACCCAGCACGAAACGGTCCGCCAGATCCCGCTCCAGGGCGCGACCAACGTCCGTGACCTGGGCGGATATCGCACGTACGACGGGGCCGAGGTCCGTTACGGGCAGGTCTACCGCGCCGACGCGCTCGGCAAGCTCACCGAGTCCGATGTCGCCGCGCTCGGCCGCCTCGGTCTGACGAAGGTCGTCGACTTCCGGGTCCCCGTCGAGGTCCAGTACGACGGCGCCGACCGGCTGCCGCCCGGCCTCACCGCGACGTCCCGGCCGGTCACCGACAACGGTCTGTACGCGCAGCTGATGACCGCCATCGGTTCCAAGGACCCTGTGCGGCAGGAGGAGATGCTGGGGGACGGAAAGGCCGCGGCATTCATGCGGGACGTCTACCGTACGTTCGTCACCCACCCGGAGAACCGGGCGCGGTTCGCCGAGACGCTGCGCGACATCGCGAACAGCAATCGCCGCTCACCGCTGCTGTACCACTGCACTTCGGGCAAGGACCGTACGGGCTGGACGAGTTACGTACTGCTGCGGGCCCTCGGCGTACCGTCGCGTACGGCGGAGCGCGACTACCTCGCGTCGAACACGTACCGCGCTGCGCACGACGCCAAGGTTCGTGACGGGCTAAAGCAGTCCGGGATGATGCAGAACCCGGATCTGCTGATCCCGCTCCAGGAGGTACGGATGGACTATCTGGACGCGGCCCTGGAGCGGGTGGAGGCGGATTACGGCAGCCTCGACCGTTACCTCACGGAGGGCCTGAACCTGGACCGCCGTACACTGCTGAAGCTCCGGGCGAGCTTGCTGCGCCACTAGGGGCGCCCGCGCCGGTAACCGGGGCTCCGCCCCAGACCCCGCTCCTCAATCGCCGGAGGGGCTCGACAGGAGCCCCTCCGGCCATTGACCCCGCAGGTCACACCCCTTACGCAGCCGCGCTCCGGCGGCCACCACGCCCACGGCCACGACCGCCACTGCCACCGGCACCGGCACCGGCACCGGCACCACCCTGTGACGCACGACCACCAGCACCGGCCTGTGCGCGGCCACGGCCACCGCCACCGGCCTGCGTTCGCTCGCCCTGCGTACGGGTTCCACCGGTACCGGCGCCACCACCGCCGCCACCGCGACCGGCGCCACCACCACGGCCACCGCCGCCGCTCTGCTGCGGACGCCGCTTCGGCTTCGCGGAAGCCTGCTGCTGCTGCGGAACCTCGATCACGATGGCGACGCCCGAAGGCTCGCGCGCACCCGTGATCCGGGTCAGCTCGTCGTCACTGGACTTGACCCGCGCGGTCTGCGGAACAATGCCGGCAGCCGACATCAGCTGCGTCATCTCGCGCTTCTCGTCGGGCAGCACCAGCGTGACGACGCTGCCGGACTCGCCCGCCCGCGCCGTACGCCCGCCGCGGTGCAGGTAGTCCTTGTGATCAGTCGGCGGGTCCACGTTGACGACCAGATCCAAGTCGTCGACGTGAATACCGCGGGCCGCCACATTGGTCGCCACCAGTGCCGTGACCTGCCCGGCCTTGAACTGGTCGAGCGTGCGGTTGCGCTGCGGCTGCGAACGGCCGCCGTGCAGCGCCGCGGCGTACACGCCACTCGCCAGCAGCCGCTTCGCGAAGCGGTCCGCCGCGCGCTTGGTGTCCACGAAGAGGATGACGCGCCCCTCGCGGGCGGCGATGCGCGTGGCGACGGCCTTCTTGTCGGTCTCGTCGGCGACGTACAGCACGTGGTGCTCCATCGTCGTCACGGCGCCCGCCGACGGGTCCACGGAATGGACCACCGGATCGGTCAGGAACATCCGTACGAGCCGGTCGACGTTACGGTCGAGCGTCGCCGAGAACAGCATCCGCTGCCCGTCCGGCTCGACCTGCTTCAGCAGCGCTGTGACCTGCGGAAGGAAGCCCATGTCGGCCATCTGGTCGGCCTCGTCCAGGACGGTGATCGACACCTGGCCGAGGTCCGCGTCGCCGCGCTCGATGAGGTCCTTCAGGCGGCCGGGGGTGGCCACGAGCACTTCGGCTCCGCGCCGCAGCGTGTTCGCCTGCTTGGTGATCGACATGCCGCCGACGACGGTGGCCATCCGCAGGTTCACGGCCGTGGCGTACGGCGTGAGCGCGTCGGTGACCTGCTGCGCGAGCTCGCGGGTGGGTACCAGGACCATCGCGAGCGGCGCGCGCGGCTCGGAACGCCGGCCCGCGGTGCGGGCCAGCAGCCCGAGGCCGAAGGCGAGGGTCTTCCCGGATCCGGTGCGCCCGCGGCCGAGGATGTCGCGGCCCGCGAGCGAGTTCGGCAGGGTCGCGCCCTGAATGGGGAAGGGCTCGGTCACACCCTGGGCCGCCAGGGTCTTGAGCAGGGCTGCGGGCATGTCGAGATCGGCGAAGTTCTCGACGGCCGGCAGCGCCGGGGTAATGGTCTCCGGCATCGCGAATTCACCCTGCACAGGCGTGGCCCTGCGGGCGGGGCCCTTTGCGGGCGCCTTGCCGCGAGCGGCCTGCGAGGAGCGATTGCGGACGGGACGGGCGGAGCGTGCGGTGCTGGCGGCGGCGGGGCGTTCGGAGCGGGTCATTCAGGTTTTGCCTTCCTGGGAACAAGCACAAGCCGGGGCCCGCACCTTCACGGTGCGGGCCCCGGCTAGCGAGGTATCGCGTCGGCGAATTAGGCCGGGACGATGTTCTCCGCCTGCGGGCCCTTCTGGCCCTGCGTGACGTCGAAGGAGACCTTCTGGCCCTCCTGGAGCTCACGGAAGCCCTGGGTGGCAATGTTCGAGTAGTGAGCGAAGACGTCAGCGCCGCCGCCGTCCTGCTCGATGAAGCCGAAGCCCTTTTCCGAGTTGAACCACTTCACGGTTCCAGTAGCCATGTCATTCTCCTAAAAAACTGGGGCAGATCCGGAAATCCGCACTGTACGGATTCCACGTCGCCGCAATGAGCCCCATCCGGAGAACCGGAAAGAAAACAAAATGCGCCTGAGGAAGCATTCCCGTCAGGCGCACATAATGTTTATGGGTACCAAAACTGCAACTCGTCCACTCTAACACGATGGCGCCGGAGCACCACCCCTTCGCCCGAAGAAGATCGTCGTACGTGAGACCGCGTCCCGCCGCGGCCCCCGGCCGCCGCCAACACCGCGCTCCGAGCCCATCAGGAGGCCGGCACCGCCGGAGTACGAGGACTACGCGAAGCGCCAGTTCCTCGGTTACCGCTGCCGCACCTCCTACGTCGTCGAGTCGACCGCGATCGACGGGCTGCAGCAGCTCATCGTGGACGCCGTCGCCGCCGGCGCCAACCGGGTCGACGGCGTCGAATTCGACGTACGGGACAAGCCCGCGATGCGCGACGAGGCCAGACGCAAGGCGGTGGCCGCGGCCCGCCGCAAGGCCGAGGTCTACGCGGAGACGGCCGGGGCGTCGCTCGGTGCCGTCGTGCACATCCAGGACGTCGACGCCGAGTCGTACGAAATGCGGGGCCACCGCGGCCACGGCTCCGGCGGCGGCGCCTCCGAGGGCGACCTGGCCCCGGGGACGGTGGAAGTCTCGGCGGGCGTACTCCTGGGCTTCACGCTGTCCCAGTAACGGGCGCGCTGCGGGGGGACGGGGCCACTCCCGCCCCCTCAGACGCGTTCGATGATCGTGACGTTCGCCTGGCCGCCGCCCTCGCACATCGTCTGGAGGCCGAACCGGCCCCCCGTACGCTCCAGTTCGTGCAGCAGCGTCGTCATCAGCTTGACGCCGGTCGCCCCCAAAGGGTGACCCAGCGCGATCGCACCGCCGTTGACGTTCACCCGGGCGGGGTCCGCGCCCGTCTCCTTCAGCCAGGACAGCACAACAGGCGCGAAGGCCTCGTTGATTTCGACCAGGTCGATGTCGTCGATCGTCATGCCGGCCTTCTTCAGCGCGTACGCCGTCGCCGGGATCGGCGCGGACAGCATCCGGATCGGGTCCTCCCCCCGCACGGACAGGTGGTGGATACGGGCGCGCGGCGTCAACCCGTGTTCCGCGACCGCCCGTTCGGATGCGATCAGCATCGCCGCCGCACCGTCCGAGACCTGCGACGAGCACGCCGCCGTGATCGTGCCGCCCTCCAGGACCGGCTTCAGCCCCGCCATCTTCTCCAGCGTCGTGTCACGGCGCGGCCCCTCGTCGACCGTCACGTCCCCGTACGCCACGGTCTCGCGCTCGAAGCGGCCCTCGTCGATCGCTCGGATCGCCCGCTGATGCGACCGAAGGGCGAACTCCTCCATGTCGAGCCGCGAGATGCCCCACTTCTCGGCGATCAGCTGCGCCCCGTGGAACTGGTTCACCGGCTGCGCGCCGTACCGTGCGCGCCAGCCCTCCGAGCCCGCGAACGGGCCCTCCGTGAGGCCCAGCGGCTCCGCCGCCTGCCGGGAGGCGAAGGCGATCGGGATCTGCGTCATGTTCTGGACACCCCCGGCGACGACCAGGTCCTGCGTCCCCGACATCACGCCCTGGGCCGCGAAGTGCACCGCCTGCTGCGAGGACCCGCACTGCCGGTCGATCGTGACCCCGGGCACCTCCTCCGGGAGGCCGGCCGCCAGCCACGCCGTACGGGCGATGTCGCCCGCCTGCGGCCCCACCGTGTCCAGGCAGCCGAAGACGACGTCCTCGACCGCCGACGGGTCGATGCCGGAGCGCGAGACGAGGGCCTTCAGGACGTGCGCCCCGAGGTCGGCGGGGTGGACGGCCGCGAGGCCTCCCTTGCGCCGGCCGACAGGGGTGCGTACCGCTTCGACTATGTAAGCCTCGGCCATGACTGCTGCTCCTTCTCGGGTGACAAACGTATGACGAGCGTTGACGAGCGGTTTTACGTACGCAGAGCGATGCCGTCCAGGACCATCGACAGGTACTGGCGGGCGATCTCGTCGGGGCTGTGCAGGCCGCCCGGCCGGTACCAGGACGCGGCGACCCAGACGGTGTCGCGGACGAATCGATAGGTGAGCCGGATGTCGAGGTCGGCGCGGAAGACCTGCGCCGCGACCCCGCGTTCCAGCGTCCCCAGCCACGCCTTCTCGAACTTCTGCTGCGAGTCGGCGAGGTAGTGGAAGCGGGGCTGCGCGGACAGGTGCCTGGACTCCTTCTGGTAGATCGCGACGGCGGCGCGGTGCCGGTCGATCTCCCGGAAGGACTCGGTGACGAGCGCCTCGATGGTCTCCCTCGGCCCGAGCCCGGCGGCGAGCACGGCGTCGTACCCCTCCCACAGCTCGTCCAGGAAGGTCGAGAGGATCTCGTCGAGCATCGATTCCTTGGAATCGAAGTGGTAGTAGAGGCTGCCCGCGAGCATTCCCGCCGCGTCCGCGATCTTGCGGACGGTGGTGGCGTTGTAGCCCTGGGCGGCGAACACCTCGGCCGCCGTGTCGAGGAGTTCACGGCGCCGCTCGGGCGAGGCGGTCACCTGGTTCTTCTTCTTGTTCGGCACGTTGTTAGGCACGTTGTTAGGCACGCTGCCATTGTCCGTCCAGGCACGCCTAGGCACGCTGACTGCTGATCGAGACCGTCTCGCCGGTCATGTACGAGGAGTATCCGCTGGCCAGGAAGACGATGACGTTCGCGACCTCCCAGGGCTCGGCGTACCGGCCGAACGCCTCGCGCTCGGTGAGTTCGGCGAGCAGCTCGGCGGAGGTCACCTTCACCAGGTGCGGGTGCATGGCGAGGCTGGGGGCGACGGCATTGACGCGTACGCCGTACGCCGCCGCCTCGACGGCCGCGCACCGGGTGAGCGCCATGACGCCGGCCTTGGCGGCGGCGTAGTGGGCCTGGCCCGCCTGGGCTCGCCAGCCGACGACTGAGGCGTTGTTGACGACGATGCCGCCCCGGCCGCCCGCCTTCAGGGCGCGGAGCGCCGCCCGGGTGCAGCGAAAGGTGCCGTTCAGCGTCACGTCGAGGACCTTGGACCACTGCTCGTCGGTCATGTCGACGAGCTCGGCCGTGCCGCCGAGGCCGGCGTTGTTGACGACGATGTCCAGGCCGCCGTGTTCGCATACGGCGAGATCGAAGAGCGCCTGTACCTGGGCCTCTTCGGTGACGTCGCACGGCAGGGAGGCGACGTTGTCAGCGCCGAACTCCTCGGCGAGCGCCTGCTCGGTCTCCTTGAGGCGGCGGGCGTGGGCGTCACCGATGAGAACGCGCGCGCCTTCCTCCAGGAATCTGCGCGCTGTGGCGCCGCCGATGCCGGCGCCGGCCGCGGCGGTGATGACGGCGGTGCGCCCCTGGAGCAGACCGTGCCCCGGAACGTACTCGGGAACGTTCCCCGGAGCGTTCCCTGGTACGCCCTCTGGAGCGTTCCCCGGAACGTCCTTGGGGCCGTTCCCGGGTGCCCTCATGCCCGTACCTCCCTCGGCAGGCCGAGCACACGCTCGGCGATGATGTCGCGCTGGATCTCGTCCGATCCGGCATAGATGGTGTCGGCGCGGGAGAACAGGAACAGCCGCTGCCAGTCGTCGAGGTCGTACGGCGCCCCGGCGGCCAGCAGTGACGCGGCGCCGCGCACGTCCATGGCGAGTTCACCGAGGTCGCGGTGCCAGCGCGCCCAGTAGTTCTTGGCGACCGAGGGTGCGACTTCGCGCGCGGCGGTGGCCCGCATGGTCTCCAGGCCGATCCACGCCCTGACGAGCCGGTCGCGGATCAGCGCGTCGGTGATCGCGCCGTTGCGCTTCGCGAGAGCGACCAGCGCCTCCAGTTCCCGCCGGAAACCCACCTGCTGGCCGAGGGTGGAGACGCCGCGCTCGAAGCCGAGGGTCGCCATGGCGATGCGCCAGCCGTCGCCGGCCTCACCGACGACGTTCGCCGCGTCCGTACGAGCGTCGTCGAAGTAGACCTCGTTGAACTCGCTGGTCCCGGTGAGCTGGACGATCGGCCGCACCTCGACGGACGGCTGGTCCATGGGGACGAGGAGGTACGAGAGTCCCGCGTGGCGGCGCGAGCCGGGCTCGGTGCGGGCGACGACGAAGCACCACTGCGACTCGTGCGCGAGCGAGGTCCAGATCTTCTGGCCGTTCACCAGCCACTGGCCGCCGTCCTCGGAAAGCTCGGCCCTCGTGCGTACGGCGGCGAGGTCCGAGCCGGCGTCGGGCTCGCTGTAACCCTGGCACCACAGCTCCTCCACAGCAACGATCGGCGGCAGAAAGCGGGCCTTCTGCTCCTCGGTGCCGTACGCGATGAGGGCGGGTCCGAGCAGCTGTTCGCCGATGTGGTTGACGCGGGCGGGGGCGTCGGCGAGGGCGTACTCCTCGTGGAAGGCGATCTGCTGCTCGACGGTCGCGCCCCGGCCGCCGTACCGCACCGGCCAGCCGACGCAGGTCCACCCGTGAACCGCCATGTGCCGTTCCCAGGCGAGGCGCTCGGCGAACGCCTCGTGCTCTCTGCCCGGTCCGCCGCGGCCCTTGAGGCCCGCGAACTCGCCGCTGAGGCTGGCCTGAAGCCAGGTCCGGACCTCAGTGCGGAACTCCTCGACGCTACTCATGGCCGTACGTTAACCTACCAAACACTTGTTAGGGAAGGATGAGCCGATGCCCACTCCGACGCCCACTCCCACCGATCACCAAGAGCCTGTGCTGTACGAGCGACGCGGCCCGGTCGCGCACGTCACCCTGAACCGACCGCGCTACCGCAACGCCCAGAACTCCGCGATGACCTACGCCCTGGACGCCGCTTTCTACCGGGCGGCGGAGGACTCCGAGGTCAAGGTCGTCGTGCTGGCCGGAGCCGGCGAGCACTTCTGCGCCGGCCACGACATCGGCACCCCGGAGCGCGACGCCCACCTCCCGTTCGAGCGCAAGGCGGGCCTCTGGTGGGACCACTCCGACAAGCAGGGCGCCGAGTCGCGCTTCGCGCGTGAGTCGGAGGTCTATCTGGGGATGTGCCGGCGCTGGCGCGAACTGCCGAAGCCGGTCGTCGCGTCCGTCCAGGGAGCGTGCGTCGCGGGCGGGCTGATGCTCGCCTGGATCTGCGACCTGATCGTCGCTTCCGAGGACGCGTTCTTCGCCGATCCGGTGGTGCGGATGGGCATTCCCGGGGTCGAGTATTTCGCGCACCCGTGGGTGATGCCGCCACGGATCGCCAAGGAGTTCCTCTACACGGGCGACCGGATGCCCGCGCGCAGGGCGTACGAGGTCGGCATGGTCAACCGCGTCGTGGAACGGTCCGAACTGGCGGAACGTACCGAGGAACTGGCCCTTCGGATCGCCGAAATGCCGCGCCTGGGACTGGCCCTCACCAAGCGGGCCGTGAACCAGGCGGAGGACCTTCAGGGCCTGCACACCGGCATGGACGCGGTCTTCGGACTGCATCACCTCGCCCATGCCCACAACGCCGAGACCGCCGCCGATTCGCTCGGCGGGATGGACATCTCCGCGATGAAGAAGGCGAGCAGTTGATGGACTTGGAGCACACCCCCGAGGAGGCCTCCTTCCGCGCCGAGGCGCGGGCGTGGCTGGCGGCGCGTGTTCCCGCCGAGCCGCTGCCTTCCCTGGAGACGGAGGAGGGTTTCGCGGCTCATCGCGCGTGGGAGGCGCGGTTGCACGCGGACCGCTGGTCGGTGGTGTCGTGGCCGCAGGAGTACGGCGGCCGGGGCGTCGACATCTTCAAGTGGCTCCTCTTCGAGGAGGAGTACTTCGCGGCGGGCGCGCCCGGGCGGGTCTCGCAGAACGGCATCAACCTCCTCGCGCCGACGCTCTTCGACCATGGCACCGCCGAGCAGCGCTCCCGGGTTCTGCCGTCCATGGCGAGCGGTGAGGTGATCTGGGCGCAGGCCTGGTCCGAGCCGGAGTCGGGATCGGATCTCGCCTCCCTCAAGTCCCGGGCCGTACGGACCGACGGCGGGTGGCTGCTGTCGGGGCAGAAGACCTGGTCGTCGCGGGCCGCCTTCGCGGACCGGGCCTTCGGGATCTTCCGTACGGACGCGGAGGCGGCGAAGCCCCACCACGGCCTGACCTACCTGATGTTCGACCTGAAGGCCGACGGAGTCACCGTCCGCCCCATCGGCCGGCTCGACGGCAAGCCCGCCTTCGCGGAGCTCTTCCTGGACGACGTGTTCGTACCGGACGAGGACGTCATCGGGGAGCCGGGGCAGGGCTGGCGGATCGCCATGTCGACGACCGGGAACGAACGCGGGCTGACCCTGCGCTCCCCCGGCCGTTTCGTCGCCGCCGCCGACCGGCTCGTACAGCAGTGGCGTACGTCGGCTGATCCTTCGGACACGGCGCTGCGTGACCGGGTGGCGGACGCGGTCGTCGGGGCGCGCGCCTATCAGCTGTTCACGTACGCCAACGCTTCGCGCTTCGCGGCGGGCGCGGTCATCGGAGCGGAGTCCAGCCTCAACAAGGTCTTCTGGTCCGACTACGACATCGCTCTGCACGAGACGGCGCTCGATCTGCTGGGCGCGGACGGGGAGCTGGCGCGGGGCGAGTGGGCGGAGGGCTATGTGTTCTCGCTCGCCGGACCGATCTACGCGGGCACCAACGAAATCCAGCGCGACATCATCGCCGAGCGCCTGCTCGGCCTCCCGAAGGGCCGCCGCTGATGAGGTTTCTGTTGACCGACGAGCAGGCCGCTTTCGGACGTTCCCTGGAAGCGATGCTCAGCGCCGCGGACACGCCGTCGGTTGTACGCTCCTGGGCGGCCGAAAACCCTGATCCCGGGAACGCACTGTGGACGCGTATGGGAGAGGCGGGCGTGTTCTCGCTGGCCGTTCCCGAGGCGTACGAGGGTGTGGGGCCGCTGCCGGTCGAACTGGCGGTGGCTTTTGTGGAGCTGGGGCGGCATGCGGTGCCCGGTCCGGTGGTGGAGACGGTCGCGACCGCCGCCCTGCTGGCCCACCTGGCCGGACACGGCGAGGACGGCCCCGCGAAGCGGCTGCTGCCGGCGCTGGCCTCGGGCGAGGCGAGTGCGACGCTCACGCTTCCGGACGGCGGCCCGTACGCGCTGGACGCGGATTCGGCGACGTACCTCCTCACCGTGCACGACGCCGAGCTGCGACTCGCTCCCGGGTACGGCGCGCTCCACGCGTCCGCGGATCCGGCGCGCCGCCTGTTCCGGCCGGAGCGGGGCGGCGAACTGCTCGCCTCGGGGCCGGCCGTGACGGCAGCCGCCGTGTACGCCGCCGACCGGGCGTCGTTCGCCACCGCCGCACAGGCGCTGGGCACCGGGCTCGCGCTGCTTGACCGGACCGTGGCGTACGTCAAGCAACGCACGCAGTTCGGGACGGCCATCGGCGGCTTCCAGGCGGTCAAGCACCGGCTGGCCGACACCCTGATCGGTCTGGAATTCGCCCGGCCACTGCTCTTCGGTGCCGCCCTGTCCATGGCCTCGGCCGATATCGCCGCCGCGAAGGTCACTGCAGGCGAGGCGGCCTACGCCGCCGCCCGGACCGCGCTCCAGCTGCACGGGGCGGTCGGCTACACGGACGAACTGGACCTCTCCCTCTGGCTCCGCAAGGCCCGCCCACTGCGGGACGCATGGGGGACCCCCGCCGAGTGCCGGTCAAAGGTACTGGCTGCCACGTGACACGCGGTCAACACACAGCCACTGGCCCAAAGGCCCGCCGACCGAACGGTCTCAGCCCTCCTGAATCCCTTCGTCGCCGTTGCCCCGGCGAATCGTGCGTACTGGTCGGCCCGGCCGCCACGCCCGTACGACCAGCGCGTCGCCCTCGATGGAGGTCCCGACAACCTCCGTCGGCTCCACGCGGAAAAGATGAAACGGCTCCGGCGGCTTGATCTCTCCGACGAACCGGGCGATGACGTCCGGATCGGTGACCTCCACCGCCCGGCCACTGATCCGCGCGTCCCCGTCCCGCATCTGCTCATCCGCGCCCGGGTTCGCCTGGATGGCGAAACGCGGATCGCGCTGAAGGTCCTGCGCCTTGCGTGAGTGCGGCATCATGCCGAGCCACAACTCTCCGTGGAGAAACGTCACTTCGAGCCCCGTCACGCGCGGCGATCCGTCCTTTCGGATCGTCGCGAGGACATGGTGCTTGTACTGCTGGAATCGCTGCTGCACGGTCTTTGCGAACTGCGGTTCCGCCACCTGGAAGTCTGCCCAACCGTTAACCATGACGTCATGGAACCCTGGATACCCGACACCGTCTGTCGGGTATCCAGATTTTCATCCGACAACGCTCCGGATCTCGCCGACACCACGCCCGCCATTGACAACACGCGTAGGCCAACAACCGTTGACATCGGCTCGACTTGTGCTCTACATTGGCCAACAAGCGTTGACCAACAAGCGTTGGCATCAGGAGGTCGCCATGCACGGCACGACCGGTACCACTTCTCAGCGCAACGTCATCGTCGTCGGCGCGGGCCCCACCGGGCTGCTGCTCGCCGGTGACCTGGCCGCCGCAGGGGTCCCCGTCACGGTGGTGGAGCGCCGCCGTCAGGGCATCAGCAACCTGACCCGGGCCTTCGGTGTGCACGCCTGCACCTTGGAGCAGCTCGACGCCCGCGGCCTCGCCGACGAGCTCGTCACCACCGGTCAGATCGTCACGCGCCTGCGGCTCTTCGGCTCGCTCGCCCTCGACATCTCCGATCTCCCTTCGCGTTTCCCGTACTTGCTGGTGACTCCGCAGTTCGAGGTGGAGAAGCTGCTCATGCGCCGGGCCGAGAAGAACGGCGCGACGTTCGTGTACGGAGCGGAGGTCACCGGGCTCGCACAGGACGACGCGGGCGTGACGCTCGACGTGCGACGCGAGGACGGTACGGCCGAGACACTGCGGGCGGCCTACGCGGTGGGCGCCGACGGAGTGCGCAGCGCCGTGCGCGAAGCGCTGGACCTGCCCTTCCCCGGGCACTCGGTCATCAAGTCGATCGTCCTGGCGGATGTGCTGCTCGCCCAGGAACCCGACCGTACGGCCGCGGTGAACGGCATGGGCACGGCCTTCGGCTTCCTCATCCCCTTCGGGGACGGGTACTGGCGCGTGGGCGGCTGGGACCGTACGCGCGGCGAGATCCCCGACACCGCACCCGTTGAGCTCGATGAGCTGCGCGAGATCGCCCGGCGCGCCTTCGGCAGCGACTTCGGTATGCACGACGCCCGCTGGATGTCCCGCTTCCACAGCGACGAACGCCAGGTCCCGCGGTACCGGGTGGGACGGGTCCTCCTGGCGGGCGACGCGGCGCACACGCACTCCCCGGCCGGCGGCCAGGGCATGAACACCGGCCTCCAGGACGCGGCCAACCTCGGCTGGAAGCTGGCTTCCGTGGTGAACGGCCAGGCCCCGGAGGGGCTGCTGGACTCGTATCACGACGAACGGCACCCGGTCGGCAAGGCCGTGCTGCGCAGCAGTGGCGCGCTCATCCGCCTCGCCATGGCCCACAACCCGCTGCAGCGCGGACTCCGCTCCCTGCTGACGCTGATCGCCGGCAACGTACGTCCGGTCGCCCGCAGGGCGATCGGTCAGATCACCGGCATCGGTTACGCGTACGGCGCTCCGCGCGGCGCCCACCCGCTCACGGGCAGGCGCGTGCCGGACATCGAGCTCCAGGAGGGCCGGCTGTACGAGGCGCTTCGCGCGGGGCGGTTCGTGCTCATCACGCCACGGGACACGGAGGTCGACCACGACGAGCGCCTCACGGTGGCGCACTGGGCGAGTGACCGCCGCACGACTCTGCTCGTCCGCCCCGACGGCTACGCGGCCTGGGCGTCGGAAACCGCCGGCACCGAGTCCGTCGCCGCACAGATCGCCACGAGCGAGATGCGCGTCTCCTGGAGGCCCGCGAGGCGGCGTACGTCGATACCGCGCAACTGATCGCGCACTGTCGGTCAGGCGGTGGTGAGGGTGACGATCGCCGCGTGCCCCCTGGTGGAGAGGCTGCCCGGTGACGCCGTCACCACGGCGTCGTACCGGTCAAGGGTGATGCCGTCGAACGACGCGCTCCCGCCCAGCGCGACGATCACCGCCGTCCCTCCCGGCGGGACTGCGACGTTCAGTTTGCCGCGCAGCACCGCGACCCTCGCGGCCGTCCGGCCCCTGCGGTACATGACGTTGAAGTTCACGACCCGGCCGTCGAGCAGCCGGCAGTCGGTGGCGATGTCCCCGGGAAAGTCGTACGGGGCGTAACGCTGGTCCACGAGCCGCCGCTCCCCGCCCACCGTGAGCTCCATCCCCGCGCCCTCGGTCATCGTCAGGATCCGGTCCACCCCGGGGAACACCGAGAAAGGTCCGTCCGCTTCGACCTCCGCGAGGCTGATCCGCCAGTCGAAGCCGGCCATCCCGGCGTCCGGCGGGCATGCCGCGATCTCGCGGGTGACGCCGCCACCGTTCTTCCACGCCACGGCCTCGCGGTCGGCCATCCTCAGCACCCGGACGGTCATCGCACGATGCCCTGCGCCCGCGCCGCCGCCAGCCAGACCGGGAACTCCCGCACCAACTGGTCGTACAGCTCGGTGTCGGAGACCTGGCGCGGATCCAGCCCGGCGTGGAAGTAGCCCGCGTTGTCGACCGGCCGCCTCGCCGGGACGGCCAGCTCGTCGAGCTTGCGCAGGAAGTCGAACTGCGTGCTTCGCGTATTGCCGAAGCCCACGAACTGCCAGAACAGCGGCAGCTTCGCGGCCTTGCAGACGTACCGCTCCGCCGCCAGCTTGTTGATCGGACCCCCGTCGGTCTGGAAGACGACCAGTGCGGGCGCCGTCGACCCGCTGTCGAGGTAGTGGTCGATCACCGCGTCCATGGCCAGGTGGTAGCTGGTCTTGCCCATGTGCCCGAGCCCGGCGACGATCTTGTCGATGCGCCCCTGGTGGTTGTCGAGGGCGATGTCCGTGACCGCGTCGACGTCCGTCGAGAAGAAGACGATCGGCACGCTGCCGTCGTCGTCGAGATTGGCCGAGAGTCCGAGCACCCGGTCGGCGAGCGCCTGCACGCTGCCGTCCTTGTAATACGGCTTCATCGAACCCGAGTAGTCAAGGACCAGATAGACGGCCGCGCGCTGCCCGCTCAGCCCGTGCTTCTGCAGCGAGACGCCGGCGCTCTTGTAGAAGCTGACGAGCGCGGGCGCGGTCTCCTCGACCTTGTGGAGGCTTATCGCCACGTCGGGTCTCCGTTTCGTACGCAGTTCGGTTACGGGCTGGTGGGAGTGGGGGGACTGTCGAGGTTACGTCACCCCGGTCCATCCAAGGCCGGTCGCGATACGTTCGCGGTGCGCGGCCGGGGGGCCGAAGAGCTGGGCCGAGCCGTGGGCCCGCTTGAAGTAGTCGTGAGCGGGGTGTTCCCACGTGATGCCGATGCCGCCGTGCAGCTGGATCATCTCGCTCGCCACAGCGGAATACGCCTCCGAGCAGGCGGACTTAGCGGCGGCGGCGATGGCGGGGGCGGCGTCGGAATGAGCTGCGGCCAGGGCGATGGACCTGGCCGACTCGACCTGCACGTACAGGTCGGCCAGCCGGTGCTTGACCGCCTGGAAGGAGCCGATGGGTCGGCCGAACTGGACGCGGTCCTTGGCGTACTGGATGGTGATCTCCAAGGCCCGCTCAGCCGCGCCCACTTGTTCCGCGGCGAGTGCGGTACACGCCAGGTCACGCACCCTCCCCAGGATCCGCTCCCCGTCTCCTTCGGCTCCGACGAGCCGGGCAGGGGCACGGGTGAGGGTGACGCGGGACAGTGAGCGGGTGCGGTCCATGGCGGTGAGTGGGGTGAAGACGCAGCCGGCCGGTCCACGGCGAAGAGTGCCAGTCCGGCGGGCGTACGGGCGAAGACGAGCAGGGTGCCGTGGGTGGCGGATGGAGCCTCGCCGCTCAGGACGTACTCCTTCGTCCCGGTCAGCAGCCAGTCTCCCGGGCCCCCTTCGGCGTACGCCGCGACATCACCCGGCGCCCAGCCGTCGGCCTCGGCCCACGCGAGCCCCGCGGTCGCGGTGCCTTCGGCGAGCGGTGGCAGCAGGCGCGCGCACGCCGTGGCGTCACCCGAGGCCACGAGCGCCTGCGTCGCGAGCACGGCGGAGCCGAGGTACGGGACGGGGCTGAGTACCCGGCCCAACTCCTCCATCACCACGTGCACTTCGACGCTCCCGAAGCCGAGACCGCCGTACTCCTGCGGCACGGCGAGGGCCGCCGCGCCCACTTGGGCGGTCAGCGGTGTCCACGCGGCTCCGCCCTCGTGGCGGGTGAGCACCGCCCGTACGGCATCGCGCAGTTCGTTCTGTTCCGCGGTAAACCTCACTGGCGGTCTCCGTCTCCGTCTCCGTCTCCGTCTCCGCCGGCCGCGCGCCGCAGTTCGCCCTTGAGCAGCTTGCCGCCCGCGTTGCGCGGCAGCGACTCCACGGTCACGAAGCGCCGCGGCACCTTGAAGTTGGCGAGCCGCTCCCGCGTCCAGGCGGTGAGCTCCTCGGCGTTGACGGGCCCGGCCGTGACGACGAAGGCGACGCCGACCTCGCCGAGCCGCGCGTCGGGCGCCCCGACGACCGCGGCGTCGGTGATCACCGGATGCCCGAGCAGAACGTTCTCGACCTCCGCCGGGTAGGCGTTGAAGCCGCCGACGACGTACATGTCCTTCAGTCGGTCGGTGATGGTGAGGTAGCCGCGCGCGTCGAGTACGCCGATGTCGCCCGTGCGCAGCCAGCCGCCCGGCAGGACGGCTTCGGCGGTCGCAGCGGGGTCGTCGAGGTAGCCGGGCATGACGTGGTAGCCGCGTACCTGCACCTCGCCGGGCTCACCCGCCGGCAGGACGTCACCGGGCGGCGAGACGATGCGTACGTCCGTGCCGGGCAGCGGGAGTCCGACGGTGTGGGCGACGGTCCAGGCGTCGGCGTCGGTCGGGCAGACGGAGACGACGCCGCCGGATTCGGTTAGCCCGTACGCCGTGAAGACGTCGGGCACGCCGAGTTCGGTACGTATCCGCTCCACGAGCTCGGTCGGCACACAGGCGGCTCCGGTGTCGGCGAGGCGCAGGGCGGACAGGTCGTGCGAGGCGCGGCCCGGGTGCTGGAGCAGACCGTGGAAGACGGTGGGCGGGCCCATCAGGCAGGTGACACGCTCGGCGGCCATGCGGAGCAGGATGCGGTCGATGTCGTACACCGGCTCGGGGAGCATGGTGGCGCCGCGCAGCAGGCAGGCGATGACGCCGGCCTTGTAACCGAAGGTGTGGAAGAAGGGATTGACGAGGAGGTAGCGGTCGCCGGTGCGCAGGCTGACCAGCCGGGACCACTCGTCGTAGAGGCGGACGGTCTGGGCGTGGGTGGTGGTGACGCCCTTGGGGCGGCCTGTGGTGCCTGAGGTGTAGAGGATGTCGCAGAGGTCTTCGGGGGCGTACGGCGGCGAGGCGCGCGACGCGCTCGCTCTCCGGTACGCGCTCGCCGGCGCGCCGGTAGTCGTCCCAGCTCAGGGCAGCGAAGCTGCCGGTGCCGGGCTCTGCCCGGACTCCGCGCCCCCATCGCCGCGCAGAACGACGGTGGAGCCCAGGCGCCCGAGGTCTTCGCCCGAGCCGTGGAGGGCGGCGACGTAGTCGGTGCCCAGGAAGCCGCGCTCGGTGAGGAGGACCCTGGCGCCGCTGCGGCGGATGATGTCGGCGGCTTCGGCGGCCTTGTAGCGGGTGTTGACCGGTACGAGAACGGCTCCCGCACCGACCGCGCCGAGCGCCGCCGCGATCCACTGGCGGCTGTTGGGGCCCAGATGGCGACCCGGTCGCCGGGGCGGATCCCGTGGGCCACGGCGGCGCGCGCGGCCGCGGCGGTCTCCTCGCGGAGCCGGGCGAAGGTCCACCGGACCTCCCCGTCGGCGAGGGCTTCGCGCTCGCCGTACCGGGCGGCGGCGTACTCGGGGAGCTGCGCGAGCGTGGCAGGGAGCGGCACTTGCTGGGCGCGGAACGGCACTTGCTTGGCGGGCACTTGCTGGGGGCTGTTCAACGAACCCTCCTACTTGACGTGCGAGCGTGGCCGGTATCCAATCACAGCGTTTCGGTTAGGCATATACCTAGTAGGAATAATAACCTTCACCGGAGGACAGCAATGCCGACCCTCACCCCCCACCGCCCCTGTCGACAGTTCGGCCCTCAAGAGCGCGCTCAGCAGCTTCTGCACAGGAGTCGCCGTAGTCACCGCACTGCGACCCGACGGACAGCCCACCGGCATGGCGGTGCAGTCCTTCTCCTCGGTCTCGCTCGACCCGCCGCTGGTCTGCTTCTGCCCCGCCCACACCTCGTCGACCTGGCCGAAGATCCGCGCCGCCACCCGTTTCGCGGTCAACATCCTCGCCGCCGACCAGCAGTCACTGTGCCGGCAGTTCGCCGTCACGGGCGGGAACAAGTTCGGCGGTGTGCGCTGGAGCCACGGCACCAACGGCGCGCCACTGCTCGGCGACGCCCTGGCCACGATCGAGTGCGACCTCGAAGACGTCCTGGACGGCGGCGACCACGCCATCGCCCTCGGCAGGATCACCGCCCTGACAGCGCTCCGCGAGAGCGACCCACTGCTCTACTTCCGCCGCACCTACGGCCGCGTACCGCGCCCGTCCCCGCGCCCGTCCCTACGCCCCGAGGCTTCCAGCTCCTCGATGTCCGACAGCATCGCGTCGGCCAGGTCGCGCTCGGAGGCGTAGTACCGCTCCGCCCACTTGAGGGTGAGCGTGGGATACGCCCACGCCGCCTTTCCCTTCGCCCCCTCGACGTCCGCGAGCGCGCGCCGACGCATCTTCTCCGCGAACTCCCGGTGCTGAGCGAGCACTTCACGCATCTGCTCGGGTTCGAGGAGATGCCCGAGCCACAGCCGCAGCATCGGCCCGTGCTTCAGCACCGGCGGGTCGACAGGGGCCTCGCGCGCCCAGGTCCGGACGGCGTCCATGCCCGCGTCGGTGATCCTGTACACGCGCTTGTCGCGGGTGCCGGTGTCCTGCGCGACCATGCGCGAGGTCGCGAAGCCGGCCTTCTCCAGCCGCTTCAGCTCGCTGTAGATCTGACTGAACGACGGACTCCAGTAGAAGAAGCGCAGCGACCAGTCCGACCACTTCTTGAGGTCGTAGCCGGACAGCTCCTCCCCGAAGGACAGCAGTCCGAGTACGGCCCAGCTCGTCGCCGGCAGCGAACCCGTCGCCGGCGGCGCGGGCCGCTCCTCTTCGTTCCCCTGCTTCTTCTCCGTCACGGACCGCAGTCTACGGGCGGACATGACAGACACCCTTCCCCCAGCAGCTATATGCCTGCTAGAAGTATTTCGATTAGTAATGACCCGCTGAAAGACAGACCCAAGGAGGAGACACCCCACCGTGAAGTTCTCCATGATCTTCGAGGCGCAGCTCGCCGACCCGACCCCCGACCGCGAGCGCCAGGTCATCAAGGACTGCGTCGAACAGGCCGTCTACGCCGAGGAGATGGGCTTCGACCGTATCTGGGCCGTCGAACACCACTCCCTCACCCAGTACGCCCACATGAGCGCCTCCGAGATCTTCCTGACCTGGGTCGCCGCCCGTACGTCGAAGATCCGCATCGGCCACGGCGTCGTCACCATGCCCTTCGGTTACCAGCACCCGTACGCGTCGCCGAGCGCGCCGCGATGCTCGACGTCCTCTCCGGCGGGCGCGTCGACATCGGCTCCGGCCGCGGCGCCACCCAGCAGGAGATGCGGATGTACGGCGTCCGGCCCGAGGACACGTACCCGCAGATGGAAGAGGCCCTGCGCATCCTCTCCGCCGCCTGGCGCGAAGAGGAGTTCGTATGGCACGGCTCGATCGACATCGGCCCCGGCGCGATCCTGCCCCGCCCCGTCCAGGCCCCGCACCCACCTCTCTTCATGGCCTGCTCCAAACACGACACACTCAAGCTGGCCGCCGAACTGGGCATCGGCGCGCTCGTGATGGGCTTCGCGGGCGCCGACGACGTACGCGAGATGCGCAAGGTGTACGACGAGGCCATCGCCACCCGCAGCGGCGAGCGCTTCGTGTCGACGGAGGTCAACAACCACCTCTCCGCGCTCTGCCCGACCATCGTCCTGGACGACGCCGAGCAGGCCCTGCGGATCGGCACCCGCGGTCAGCGCTTCTTCGCCGAGTCGATCGCGCACTGGTACGGAAACGGACCCGCACCCACCGGATACGGCGACGACGAGGAGGCCGCGGACCACGTCGCCGCGCTCGCCAAGAACCGCGACGCGCTGGTCGCCAGGCTCCACGACGCCCACATCCCGGCCCGCCCGGTCGACACCGGTACGTACAACGCCGAGCACGCCTACGGCGACGCGCAGACCGCGATCGCCTACGTCGAGCAGCTCCGCGAGATCGGTGTCGACGAGGTGATGTGCCTCATCCAGATGGGCACGGTCCCGCAGGAGGCGTGCATGGAGACCATCCGCCAGTGGGGCGAGACCGTCATACCCCACTTCAGGGCACGGGAGGGCAAGTGAGCAGCAGTGGCATCTCGCTCGACGGCAAGGTCGTCGTCATCACGGGCGCCGGCCGAGGCCAGGGCGCGGCCGAGGCCCGGCTCTTCGCCGAGGCCGGCGCGCGCGTGGTCATCACGGACGTACGGGAGGACGAGGGCCGGGAGGTGGCGAAGCCCCTGGGCGAGCACGGTCTGTTCGTACGCCATGACGTGTCGTCGCAGGAGAGCTGGGCCGAGACGGTCGGTGCCGCGCTGTCCGCGTACGGCCGGATCGACGCCCTCGTGAACAACGCCGCCCTGTGGCGCACCGCGTCCGTCGAGAACGAGACCCTCACCAACTTCGGGACGCTGTTACGGGTCAACCTCCTCGGCCCGTTCCTCGGCATCCAGGCCGTCGTACCCGCGATGAAGGAGGCAGGCGGCGGCTCGATCGTGAACGTCTCGTCGACGGCCGGCCTGGTCGGCATCCCCGGCCATGCGGCGTACGGGTCCACGAAGTTCGGCCTGCGCGGCCTGACCCGCTCGTCCGCGCTGGATCTCGCGCCGTACAGGATCCGCGTGAACTCGGTCCACCCCGGCGCCATCGACACCCCGATGGTGTCGTCGGTCGCGGGCCGCGACTGGTCGCATCTGCCGCTGGGGCGGATGGGAAGGCCGGAGGAGGTCGGAGAGCTCGTGCGTTTCCTCGTCTCGGACGCGTCGTCGTACATCACCGGCACCGAACTCACCGTGGACGGCGGGTCGACGACCGGATGACCGACCACGGAATCGACCACGGAATCCCAGACCCCACGGATCCCCTCACCCCACGCGCCCGCGCGCTCTGCGACGCGATGTCCGCCGGTTTCCCCGGCCCCGGGGACGCCGAGGCCCTGCGAGCGGCCTCGAAAGCGGGCGCCGGGCCGCCGGTCCGCGAACTGGACAGCGTGAGTGACGACGTCTGGGACGGCGTACCGATACGGCTCTACCGCCCCCACTCCACCACCCCCGACGACGGCCCGCTGATCGTCTTCTTTCACGGCGGCGGCTGGGTGCTGTGCGACCTCGACACCCACGACGGCCTCTGCCGCGAGCTCGCCGCCCGCACCGGCGCCCCGGTCGTCTCGGCCGGCTACCGCCTGGCCCCGGAGCACCGCTTCCCCGCCGCGGCCGACGACGCGTACACCGTCGTCCAGCAGGCGTCCGCGCGCTGGTCGGGGCCGATCGTCGTCGCGGGCGACTCCAGCGGCGGCAACCTGGCGGCGGTTACGGCGCTGCGGGCCCCGGAAGCGATCGCGGCCCAGCTCCTCTTCTACCCGGCTCTGGACCACCGTCTCGAAGGCGTTTCGGCAGCGGCGTACGCCACGGGCTTCTTCCACACCACCGCCCATATGCGCTGGTACTGGGAGCAGTACCTCGGCCCGGACGGCGACCCGTCCGATCCGCACGCCTCCCCCGGACTCGCCCCCACCCTCACCGGCCTCCCGCCGGCCCTGATCGTCCTGGCCGACTGCGATCCGCTGCGGGACGAGGGTCTGGCGTACGCCCGCAGGCTGGCCGCGTCGGGCGTACGGGCCGAAGTGCGACTCCACCCGGGCATGTTCCACGGCTTCCTGGGCGCGGCGGGCCACCTGCCGGAGGCGGACGCGGCGCTCGACTCCGCTGCCGACTGGCTGGGACGGATCCGTACGTTATCTTGATCGGCGCCGACCCCCACCGGCTCTCCCCCGTTTGCCCAGAAGTCCAAGGAGCCGGCTGTGGAAGCCGCTGTCACGACGTGTTACCGCCACCCCAAGTACGAGACGTACGTGAGCTGCACGCGCTGCGAGCGCTTCATCTGTCCCGACTGCATGCGTGAGGCGGCGGTCGGTCACCAGTGCCCCGAGTGCGTGAAGGAGGGCCACAAGTCGGTACGCCAGGCACGCACCGTCTTCGGCGGCACGGTCGCCGGGGCGGCGGCGCCCGTGGTCACGTACACACTGATCGCGCTGAACGTCCTCGCCTACCTCGGCGCACTGGCGCGTCCCGACCTCCTCGACCGGTTCGGCATGATCGGCTGGGCGCTGATGGGCCCGGAGGACGGGGGCGACCCCGGCCGGGGCTATCCAGAGCCGACCCTCGCCGGGGTGGCCGAGGGCGAGTGGTACCGGCTCTTCACGGGCGCCTTTCTCCACCTTCTCCCGACCGGGGGCAGTTTCGGGATCATGCACATCGTCATGAACATGTTCTGTCTGTGGAACGTGGGCAGGACGGTCGAGGACCAGCTCGGCCGGGCGCGCTACGCCGGTCTCTACCTCCTGTCGGCGCTCGGCGGTTCGGTACTCGTCTACCTGATCGCGCCGCAGACCCTCGTCGTGGGCGCCTCGGGCGCGATCTTCGGCGTCTCGGCGTCGTACTACGTGATCTGTCGCCGCCTGGGCCGCGACATGCAGGCGGTGAACCGCTTCATGACGGGCCTCGTGATCTGGATGGTGGTCTCGGCCCTGTTCGCGTCCTGGCAGGCCCACTTGGGCGGCCTGCTCACCGGCGCCCTGGTCAGCCTGGCTCTGGCGTACGCACCGCGCAAGAACCGCACGGCGATCCAGGTGGCGGCGGGCGCCGGGGTGCTGGTGCTGCTGGTCGCGCTTGTGCTGATGAAGACATCGGCGCTGACGTCGGCCGTGGCGTAGGGGAAAAGCCCCCGCAGGGCCGGTCGCACCCGCCCCGCCACGACCCGCCCGTTACGACCTCACCCGCCCCCCTGCTCCTGAAAGGCCGGCAGCTCGAAGACCCGCTGCTTGCCGGTGTCGTCCATCAACTCCACCAGCGGCAGCACCAGTTCCCACAGGTCGCGCTTGTCCACCTCGCGGGCGAGCGCGTCCAGTTCGCCGTCCGTGAGGCCCGCCGCCGCGTCCGCGACCGTCTTCCGGGACTCGGCGGGCAGCACGTCCACCAGCGGCAGGAACTCCGCCCAGAGCCCCGTCGCCACCACAGCCCGTACGACCTGGCCGAGTACGTCCGCCGAGCGCAGCGACGGCAGCCCCGCGACCGCCCGCCGCTCCCCCTCTCCCAGCAGGGCGACGAGCGGCAGCAGCGACTCCCACAGGTCCTGCTCAGCCACGATCAGCACCAGCGGGTCCAGCCGCTCCTCGGGCTGCCCGGCGGCGAGCGAGGCGATGCGTCCGCGCTGTGCGTCCGGGACCATTCCGGCGATGGCCAGCGCCTCGGGCCACAGTCCGCTGTCGGCGGCCGAGGCGATGACGGCGGCGAGCCGCTCCTCCCCCATCAGGCCGATGATCCGGCCCAGCCGCTCCGGCATGTCGATGGCGAAGCCGGTACGCAGCACCACGTCGTCCGGCACCTGCGGCAGGATCCGCTCCAGCGCGGAATCGCGCAGGTGGCCGACGAAGCGGCCCATGGTGAGGTGGTCGCCGCGTTCCGCGAGGGCGACGGCGATCCGTACGAGCAGGTCCTCGTCCAGCCGGTCGACGATGCCCGGGATGCGGCGCGGGTCGAGATACGCGCAGGACTCGGCGGAGAAGGAGACCGGCAGCTTCTCGATGATGTCGGCGGCGCGCGGCGGTTCCAGCTTGCCCGCCACCGCGGCGGCGAGGCGCGGCCCGAGCGCCTTCTGCGAGATGGCGGCGGCGACGCCGGCCGGGACCAGCTTGGTGGCCTTCGCGATCCGGTCGAGCATCTCGGGCGTACCGTCGAAGAGCGAGGCGACGGCCTGTTCGCGCAGGCGGCGTACGTCGTCGGCGGGGAGGGCACGCAGGAAGGCGAGGCGGTCGGGGCCCTCGCCCACGAGGGCGGCGATCTTCTCGGTCTCGGCCCTGTTGCGGAGCTTGTCCATGTCGGGGATCACCGGCTCACTTGAAGAGGATGCGGCGTACGGGGCCACGGGCCAGGGCGGGCACGAGCTTGAGGGCTTCCTCCGCCGCGTCGCCGAGACCGGAGGCGCGGGCCTCGCGCTCGCGGCGCAACGCCTCGGCGAGGAGCCGAAGTTGGCTGTCGGTCAGCCCGGCGACACTCGGAGGCGGCTGAGCCCCGCCCAGTTCTGCCGCGAGTTCATTCAGCGCTGTCATGCCCCGACACACTGGAGCGCAATTGACTTTTAGTCAATAGATGGCGCTTGACCTCAACTCCGCTTGAGGTACGAGGCTTTGACCAATGAAGCCGATACGCCCCGTGCTACGCGTCCCCCGCCCCCAGGTGACCTTGCTGATCGTCCTGCTCGGCTACCTCACGTTCCCCATGTCCATGTCCGGCACGACGATCGCCCTCCCGGAGATCGGCCGGGACCTCGACGCCTCGGGCGCGTCCCTCCAGTGGGTCGTCACCGGCTACTTCCTCACCGCGTCCGCCTTCATGCTCGTCGCGGGTTCGCTCGGCGACCTCTTCGGGCGGCGGAAGGTGTACGCGATCGGAGCCGCGATCTACACCGCCGGCACCCTCGTCGCCTCCACCGCCCAGAGCATCCTCGTCCTGGACGCGGCCCGTACCCTCTCGGGCATCGGCGCGGCCGGCGTGATGGCGGGCGGCGGCGCGATCCTCGCGTCAACTTTCGAAGGACCGGCCCGTACCAAGGTGTTCGCGACCGTCGGAACGGTCGCGGGCATCGGCATCGCGGTCGGCCCGACCGTCTCCGGCGCACTGGTCGGCGCGTTCGGCTGGCGTACGACGTTCCTCGTCTTCGGGGTCGCCGGGATCGTCATCATCTCCGCGACGTTCCTCATGACGGAGTCGCGCGCCACGGCCCGCCCCCGCGTGGACAGGGCCGGCGCGGTCACCTTCATCACGGCCCTCGGCCTGGTCATGTTCGCCATCACGCAGGGCGGTCAGGCGGGCTGGACCAGCCCGCTCGTACTGGTCCCCCTGCTGGGCGGCCTCGGCCTCCTCGCGCTCTTCGTGGCGATCGAACGCCGCGCCGCCCACCCCATGCTGGACCTGGCGCTGCTGCGCAACCGCCGCTTCATGGGCTGGATCGTCGGCGCGACCTCCGTGGCCATCGGCTCCTCCGGAGTGATGATCTTCTTCCCCACCTACCTCCAGGGCGCCAACAACCTCTCCGCCGGCGACGCGGGCCTGATCATGCTGATGATGACCGCCCCCGTCTTCGTCGTCCCGCAGATCGGCGGCCGGCTGGTCAACCGCGGCGTACCGCCCCGCCACCTGATCGGTACGGCCCTGCTGCTGTCCGCCACCGGCAACGCCCTGCTGGCGCTCCTGCTGCGCCCGGGCGCCGGCGCCGCCACCCTCGCGGCCCCGCTGATCCTGATCGGCGTGGCCAGTGGTCTGAGCATGGGCCTGGTCGACGCACAGGCCATGAGCATGGTCGGGCAGCAACACGTAGGCATGGCATCGGGTCTGCTCAACACGATCCGGGCAGGCTCCAACTCCCTGATGCTCGCCGTCTTCGGCGCCGCCCTGATCACTCTGGTCCAGTCCCGCGTGGGCGACGACGCCCTGGCGGCGGACGTGGCGTCGGGCAAGCTGGCGGGCCCGGGCCACGCCGAACTGGCCGGACAGTTCACGTACGCCTGGCAGTTCGCCCTGACGCTGGTGGCTATCGTGATGACGGCGGCAGCGGTCCTGGTCCACCGCATGCTGATGCCCCCGCGCGCCGTTGTTCCGACCTTGACACCACAGACCGAGCTCAAGACCCTTGACCTTCCACTGACCACTGCGCCGAGGGGGACGGGCGATGAGGTACCGGTCGAACGGTAGGGGGAACGTCTCAACAAGCCAGTACGGATGGGGCCTTGGCGGTCTCTGCACCCTGATCTTGATATCCGTGGTCGCGTACCAGAACTTTCAGAACATCTTCAATCAGGAGAAGGACTTCGTCGTCGGCACGCTCTTCTCACTGGCCGGCTTCTGTTTCGCGAAGGCGCTGACCAGACCACGCGGAGAGCGTGCGATGGAGGTTCTGCGGGACTCCGGGGCCTTCGAGCAGATCGCGTTGATGGAACGCAATGTCAAGGCAGCGGCGGAGCGGCTCTCCGGCTATCACGATCTCCAGTGCAGGGACCCCGAGTTCTATCGGAACATCGGAGTGCTGCGCGTCGCCATAAATGACATAGACAAGTCCCTCACCAACCTCGCCGACCTGCGCAAGGCGCTGGACGTCGACCCTGGTCAGAGCTATCCCGTCCCACCTGAAGTCAGGCTGGCCCTGCAATCGGTGCGACGCAACGTACATGAGGCGCTCGTCCGGCGGGACCAGGCATACGAGTGGCTCCGCGCGCAACTTCCACAGGAGAACGAGCAGCCCTGGGATCTGTTCGCCGTCATGACCACCGATGTCCAGAAGGCGTCACTCACGCTGGAATCGCTGCTCAGCGAGTACATCGGGGTTCCTCCGGCACAGCAGACCCGGACCGTTCTCGAATACCTTCGCGCGGCGCGGCGCCGGGCCACCACGTTCCGGACAGCCATGCCCGAGACGCCCTTGATCTTCGCGGTGCTGGAAGAGGACATCGAGCACGCGATCGACGACCTGGAGTGGGTCGAGCAGCAACTGCTCGACACGGCCCCGCCACCCTCGCCCCCCGTCATCGTGCCCGTACCCACCCCCGCGCCCGCGGGCTCCCCGAACGCGTAGGTTCCACGCCGGGGTCACCCTCCTGCCGGGCCGCGCCCACGTCCCCGCACGCGCAGCGACGCCCGCCCCAAGTCCGGTCGGGGACAGGGCGGGCGCCGATCAGTTCCGTACGCCGTTGTACGGGACGTCTTTGGGGTGCGTACGTCAGACGGTCAGCGCACGGTCCGTCGGCTTCACCGGGGCGGGCAGTTCGCTCGCCCCCGTCAGGAACCGGTCCACGCCACGGGCCGCCGAGCGGCCCTCGGCGATCGCCCACACGATCAGCGACTGACCGCGCCCAGCGTCACCGGCGACGAAGACGCCGTCGACGTTCGTCGCGTACTCCGCGTCGCGCGCCACATTACCGCGCGCGTCGAGCTCCAGGCCAAACTGCTGGACGAGACCGTTCTCCTGGTCCGTCCCCGTGAAGCCCATCGCCAGCGTGACGAGCTGAGCGGGGATCTTGCGCTCGGTGCCCGGCTTCTGCTCCAGCTTGCCGTCCTTGAACTCCACCTCGACGAGGTGCAGGAACTGGACATTGCCGTCCTCGTCGCCCTCGAAGTGCGTCGTGGACACGGAGTAGACCCGCTCGCCGCCCTCCTCGTGCGCGGAGGTGACCTTGTAGAGCATCGGGAAGGTCGGCCACGGCTGGTTGGCGTTACGGTCCTCGCCCGGCTTCGGCATGATCTCCAGCTGCGTGACGGACGCCGCGCCCTGGCGGTGGGCGGTGCCCACGCAGTCCGCGCCGGTGTCGCCGCCGCCGATGACCACGACGTGCTTGCCCTCGGCGGTGATCGGGGAGACCGTCAGGTCGCCCTCCTGCACCTTGTTCGCGAGCGGCAGGTACTCCATCGCGAAGTGGATGCCGTTCAGCTCGCGGCCCGGGACGGGCAGGTCGCGGGAGACCGTCGCGCCGGCGGCGATGACCACCGCGTCGTACCGGCGCCGCAGCTTCGCGGCGTCGATGTCGCGGCCGATCTCGACCTCCGTACGGAACTTGGTGCCCTCCGCGCGCATCTGCTCGATGCGCCGGTTGATGTGCACCTTCTCCATCTTGAACTCGGGGATGCCGTAGCGCAGCAGCCCGCCGATGCGGTCGGCGCGCTCGTACACCGCGACCGTGTGGCCGGCCCGCGTCAGCTGCTGCGCGGCCGCGAGACCAGCGGGCCCCGAGCCGATGACAGCCACAGTCTTGCCCGACAGACGCTCGGGCGGCTGCGGCGTGACGTCACCATTGCCCCACGCCTTGTCGATGATCGAGACCTCGACGTTCTTGATGGTCACGGCCGGCTGGTTGATGCCGAGCACGCACGCCGACTCGCACGGAGCCGGGCACAGCCGCCCGGTGAACTCCGGGAAGTTGTTCGTCGCGTGCAGCCGCTCGCTCGCCGCCGCCCAGTCCTCGCGGTAGGCGTAGTCGTTCCACTCGGGAATCAGGTTCCCCAGCGGACAGCCGTTGTGGCAGAACGGGATGCCGCAGTCCATGCAGCGCCCGGCCTGCTTGCTGATGATCGGCAGCAGGGAGCCGGGAACGTAGACCTCGTTCCAGTCCTTGACGCGCTCACCGGCGGGACGGGTCTTGGCGACCTCGCGTCCGGTGGTCAGGAAGCCCTTGGGGTCAGCCATTGGTCGCCGCCTCCATCATCTTCTCGGTGGTCTCCTGCTCGGAGAGACCGGCGAGCTCAGCGGCGTCCTTGGCGGCGAGCACTGCCTTGTACGTGGACGGGATGATCTTGCTGAAGCGGGTCACCGCGGTGTCCCACTCAGCCAACAGCTTTGAAGCGACCGTAGAACCGGTCTCCTCCTCATGGCGGCGCACCACATCGTGCAGCCACACCTGGTCGGTCTCGTCGAGCGCCTCGACCGCCCCGGCGTTGCCGGAGTTGACGTTGTCCGGGTCGAGGTCGATGACGTACGCGACACCGCCGGACATGCCGGCCGCGAAGTTACGCCCGGTCTCGCCCAGCACCACCGCGCGACCGCCGGTCATGTACTCGCAGCCGTGGTCGCCCACGCCCTCCGAGACCACCGTGGCGCCGGAGTTACGGACGCAGAAGCGCTCGCCCGTCCTGCCCCGCAGGAAGAGCTCGCCACTCGTGGCGCCGTACGCGATCGTGTTGCCCGCGATCGTCGAGTACTCGGCGAGGTGGTCGGCGCCCCGGTCCGGCCGGACAACGATCCGGCCACCCGAAAGGCCCTTCCCCACATAGTCATTCGCATCACCTTCGAGCCGCAGCGTGACACCACGCGGCACGAACGCACCGAACGACTGACCGGCCGACCCCGTGAAGGTGATGTCGATGGTGTCGTCGGGCAGACCGGCCCCGCCGAACTTCTTCGTCACCTCGTGACCGAGCATCGTGCCGACGGTCCGGTTGATGTTGCGGATCGCGACCTGCGCGCGCACCGGCCCGGCGGCCTCGGCGCTGTCCACGGCCAGGGCGTCGGCGGCGAGCTTGATCAGCTCGTTGTCGAGCGCCTTCTCCAGCGCGTGGTCCTGGGTCGTGATCTGGTGACGGACCGCGCCCTCCGGCAGCTCGGGCACGTAGAAGAGCGGCTCCAGGTCGAGACCCTGCGCCTTCCAGTGCTGAACGGCCGCGTCGGTGTTGAGGAGTTCGGCGTGGCCGACGGCCTCTTCGAGCGTACGGAAGCCGAGCTCCGCCAGCAGCTCGCGCACTTCCTCCGCGATGAACTGGAAGAAGTTGACGATGTACTCGGCCTTGCCGGAGAACCGGTCCCGAAGCACCGGGTTCTGCGTGGCGATACCGACCGGGCACGTGTCCAGGTGACAGACACGCATCATGACGCAGCCGGACACGACGAGCGGCGCGGTCGCGAAACCGAACTCCTCGGCGCCGAGCAGCGCGGCGATGATGACGTCGCGGCCGGTCTTCAGCTGGCCGTCGGTCTGGACCACGATACGGTCGCGCAGCCCGTTGAGCAGCAGCGTCTGCTGGGTCTCGGCGAGCCCGAGCTCCCAGGGACCGCCCGCGTGCTTCAGCGAGGTAAGCGGAGAAGCACCCGTACCACCATCATGGCCCGAGATCAGCACCACATCGGCGTGTGCCTTGGACACACCCGCCGCGACCGTGCCGACACCGACCTCCGACACCAGCTTCACGTGGATACGCGCGGCCGGGTTGGCGTTCTTGAGGTCGTGGATCAGCTGAGCCAGGTCCTCGATCGAGTAGATGTCGTGGTGCGGCGGCGGCGAAATGAGCCCCACACCCGGCGTCGAGTGCCGGGTCTTCGCGACCCACGGGTACACCTTGTGGCCGGGCAGCTGACCGCCCTCGCCGGGCTTGGCGCCCTGCGCCATCTTGATCTGGATGTCGTCGGCGTTGACGAGGTATTCGCTCGTCACACCGAAACGCCCCGAGGCGACCTGCTTGATGCTGGAGCGCCGGGCCGGGTCGTACAGCCGCTCGGCGTCCTCGCCGCCCTCACCGGTGTTGGACTTGCCGCCCAGCTGGTTCATGGCGATGGCAAGCGTCTCGTGCGCTTCCTGCGAGATGGAGCCGTACGACATGGCGCCGGTGGAGAAGCGCTTGACGATCTCGGAGGCCGGCTCGACCTCATCGATCGAAATAGCCTCGCGACCGCTCTTGAACCCGAACAGCCCACGCAGCGTCATCAGCCGCTCGGACTGCTCGTTCACCCGGTCCGTGTACTGCTTGAAGATGTCGTACCGGCGGTTGCGCGTGGCGTGCTGGAGGCGGAAGACCGTCTCCGGGTCGAACAGGTGCGGCTCGCCCTCGCGCCGCCACTGGTACTCGCCGCCGATCTCCAGCGCGCGGTGCGTGGCGGCGATGCCGGAGGCCGGGTACGCCTTGGCGTGCCGGGCGGCGACCTCCTGGGCCACCACATCCAGACCGGCGCCGCCGATCTTGGTCGCCGTACCGTTGAAGTACTTCTCGACGAAGGCCTCGTCCAGACCGACAGCCTCGAAGACCTGTGCGCCCCGGTAGGAGGCGACAGTCGAGATGCCCATCTTGGACATGACCTTCAGGACGCCCTTGCCGAGCGCGTAGATCAGATTCCGGATGGCCTGCTCGGGCTCCGCGCCCTCGATGAACGTACCGGCGCGGACGAGGTCCTCGACGGACTCCATCGCGAGGTACGGGTTGACGGCGGCCGCACCGAAACCGATCAGCAGCGCGACATGGTGCACCTCGCGCACATCGCCGGCCTCGACGAGCAGCCCCACCTGGGTGCGCTGCTTCGTACGGATCAGGTGATGGTGCACAGCGGAAGTCAGCAGCAGCGACGGGATCGGCGCGTGCTCGGCGTCCGAGTGCCGGTCGGAGAGCACGATCAGGCGGGCGCCGGCCTCGATGGCGGCGTCTGCCTCGGTGCAGATCTGCTCGATACGGGCGGCCAGCGCGTCGGCGCCGCCGCTGACGCGGTAGAGGCCGGAGAGCGTGGCGGCCGTCAGGCCCGGCATGTCGCCGTCGGCGTTGATGTGTATGAGCTTGGCCAGCTCGTCGTTGTCGATCACCGGGAACGGCAGCGTGACATTGCGGCAGGTCGCGGCGGTCGGCTCCAGGATGTTGCCCTGGGGGCCGAGCGTGGAGCGCAGCGAGGTGACGAGCTCCTCGCGGATGGCGTCCAGCGGCGGGTTCGTGACCTGGGCGAAGAGCTGGGTGAAGTAGTCGAAGAGCAGCCGGGGCCGCTCGGACAGCGCCGCGATGGGCGAGTCCGTACCCATGGAACCGAGCGGTTCGCCACCGGTACGGGCCATCGGCGCGAGGATGACGCGCAGCTCTTCCTCGGTGTACCCGAAGGTCTGCTGCCTGCGCGTAACCGACGCGTGCGTGTGCACGATGTGCTCACGCTCGGGCAGATCCTCCAGCTCGATCTCACCCGCCTCCAGCCACTCCTGGTACGGCGCCTCGGCGGCCAGACCGGCCTTGATCTCGTCGTCCTCGATGATCCGGTGCTCGGCGGTGTCGACCAGGAACATCTTGCCGGGCTGCAGCCGTCCCTTGCGGACCACCTTCGCCGGGTCGATGTCCAGCACGCCCACCTCGGACGACAGCACGACAAGCCCGTCGTCCGTCACCCAGTAGCGACCGGGACGCAGACCGTTGCGGTCGAGTACGGCGCCGACCTGGGTGCCGTCGGTGAAGGTGACGCACGCCGGGCCGTCCCAGGGCTCCATCATCGTGGCGTGGTACTGGTAGAAGGCCCGCCGGGCCGAGTCCATCGAGTCGTGGTTCTCCCACGCCTCGGGGACCATCATCAGCACGGCGTGCGGCAGCGAGCGCCCGCCCAGATGGAGCAGCTCCAGTACCTCGTCGAAGGAAGCGGAGTCGGACGCGTCGGGCGTACAAACAGGGAAGATCCGCTCCAGCTTGTCCGCACCGAACAGGTCGGACGCGAGCTGGGATTCGCGGGCCTTCATCCAGTTGCGGTTGCCCTTGACCGTGTTGATCTCGCCGTTGTGCGCGACGAAGCGGTACGGGTGGGCGAGCGGCCAGCTGGGGAAGGTGTTCGTCGAGAAGCGCGAGTGGACAAGGGCCACAGTCGTCGCGAAGCGCCGGTCGGACAGGTCCGGGAAGAACGGCTCCAGCTGCCCGGTGGTGAGCATGCCCTTGTAGACGATGGTCCGCGCGGAGAGCGACGGGAAGTAGACACCGGCCTCACGCTCGGCGCGCTTGCGCAGCACGAAGGCCTTGCGGTCGAGCTCAAGCCCCGTCGACGTACCGTCCGCCACGAAGATCTGGGCGAAGGCCGGCATGGTGGCGCGGGCGCCGTTGCCGAGCAGCGAGGGAGTGACGGGAACCTCACGCCACCCCAGAACGTCGAGACCTTCCTCACCGGCGATGGTCTCGATCTGCTCGACGGCCTGTGCGGAGCCGTCTGCGGGAAGGAAACCAATGCCGACGGCGTACGCCCCGGCCTCGGGAAGATCGAATTCGGTGACCTCGCGCAGGAACGCGTCGGGAACCTGGAGCAGGATTCCGGCGCCATCGCCGGAGTCGGGCTCGGATCCTGTGGCACCGCGGTGTTCGAGATTGCGCAGTACGGTCAGCGCCTGCTCGACCAGCTCATGGCTGGCCACACCGGTAAGGGTGGCCACAAAGCCGACGCCACAGGCGTCGTGCTCGTTACGGGGGTCGTACATCCCCTGCTGGGCGGGGCGACCGTCCATGGGCGACCAGGCGTCGGAACGCATTGGCACTCCCGTCGTCGTCGTGGCATATGCAACTACCGAGGGACGACGTTGGCCCTCCGCGAAATTTCGTGCAGGTTACATGATGGCTGGCTTCTCGCGAGGTGGATAGCTCATTCCAGCATGCGGACACCGCGCATAGCGGTGCAGGTGGTTCACGGGCGGACAGACCGACACCCGTCGGGCGATCACAGCGCAGGCGTCATTGCCTGCGGTGTCGTGGGCTCTTGCCCGGTGATTGCGAAGATGAAACCACCGAGTAACAGAGTACTTATGTGGAGCCCCGCATAGGGTCTCACCCTACGGCCGTTCCGAACAGAGTGCCGAGGGCGTACGTCACACCGGCGGCGGCCCCACCGAGCGCCAGCTGCCTGATGCCACTGAACCACCAGGAACGCGCCGTCACCCTGGCCACCAGCGCCCCGCAGGCAAAGAGCCCGACCAGCGCCAGCAGCACCGCGGGCCACATCGTCGAGGCCCCGAGCAGGTACGGCAGTACGGGCAACAAAGCACCCAGAGCGAACGCCCCGAACGACGATACGGCGGCGACCAGGGGTGAGGGAAGGTCCCCGGGGTCGATGCCCAGCTCCTCGCGCGCATGGATCTCCAGCGCCTGCTCGGGATCCCGGGACAGCTGCGTGGCAACCTCACGCGCCAGTCCGGCCTCGACCCCCCGCGACTCGTACAGCGCGGCGAGCTCCTCCAGCTCGTCCTTGGGATGCTTGCGCAACTCACGCCGCTCCACGTCGAGTTCGGCCTCGACAAGCTCGCGCTGCGAGGCCACGGAGGTGTATTCACCCGCCGCCATGGAGAAGGCACCGGCGGCAAGCCCGGCGAGCCCCGTAATGACGATCGTCTGCTGCCCCACGGAACCACCGGCCACCCCGGTCATCAACGCCAGATTCGACACCAGACCGTCCATGGCCCCGAAGACCGCCGGGCGCAGCCAACCCCCATTCACGTCACGGTGCGTGTGGTTGTCGCGGTGCGCCTCGTGGAGCGTCGCCTCGGTCTCGATGATGGCCATGTCGCCAGTTCCCCTCTCGCCGGAGGCGGGGCCGTCCGCGGCCCCTCCACCCCCTCAACGCCATCGAAAGTACGCACGATTCAAGACGCCCGCCAGCAAGGCAGGCCGTACTTACCCGCAGCTCAGACCCCACGCCGACCGGGTGACGCTGACGTTTCGGAGCCTTCGCCGGGCCCTCGCGTGGCACAGATCCAGGAACGAGCCCTGGGAGTTGATTGCATGCGATCCCGCACCGGTCACGGCCGCGCGCTTCAGAGGCTGCGCGAACTTCACGGCGTTCGGGCGCTCCGCGACAGGGGACGGGGCGCCCTGCTCGGCCTGGCGGTGGGCGACGCGCTCGGGGCGCCGGCGGAGAACATGAAGCCATCCGAGATCCGCCGCCGTTGGGGCCGCATCGAGGGCTTCGTGTCCTGCGATCCCGCCGGTACGGACGACACGGAGTACGCCATCTTCTCCGGCCTCCTCCTGGCCCGCCACGGCTCGGCGCTCACCGTGGCCCACGTCGAGAACGCCTGGCACCTGTGGATCGCCGACCTGGACGAGGGACCGTTCCGCGGCGCGGGCTTCAGCGAAAGGGGCACGCTGGAAAACCTCCGCCGCGGCCTGGCCGCCCCCATCTCCGCCCAGCACCGCCACGCGTGGAGCGACGGCCTGGCGATGCGCGCCGCCCCGTTCGGCGTCTTCGCGGCGGGCCACCCGGCGGAGGCGGCGCGGCTGGTGGCGATCGACGGCTGCGTGAGCCACGAGGGCGAGGGCATCTACGGCGGCCAGGCGGTGGCGGCGGGCGTGGCGGTGGCCATGACGGGCGGAACCCCTTCCGCGATCACCGCGGCCGCCCTCTCGGTCATCCCGTCCGACTCCTGGACGGCCCGCTCCCTGCGCCGAGCGGTGGCCGCCGCCCCACAGGGCGAACGCGCGGTCCGCTCGGCGGTGGTGATCGGCGGCTACCCCTGGACGGACCTGGCCCCTGAGGCGGTGGGCCTGGCCTTCGGCGCGTTCGCGGCGTCCCGCGGCGACTTCGCCGGCTCAGTCCTGACGGCGGTCAACATGGGCCGCGACGCGGACACCACGGCGGCGGTGGCGGGCGCCCTGGCCGGCGCGATGTGCGGCGCGGGGGCGATCCCCCTGGCCTGGTCCGCTGCCATCACCCCGGCCAGAGGCAGCTGCCTCCCCTCGATGCGCAACCACCACGTGCTGGACGTGGCAGACCTCCTCACCCCGGACGACGACCCCCCGCACGCCACCCCCCACACCCCCCGGGCAGCGCGATGACCCCCTACAACCCCCCACAGCCCACGCCAACCCCCGAGTCCACCCCCACCGACAACACCCCCGCCCCGGACGACACCCCCAGCCCGCGCGAAGCGCCGGGCGCAGCCCCCCAGACCGCAGCCCCACCCCACCACCCGCGCGAAGCGCCGGACACAACCCCATGGGACACGGCCGCACCTCCCAGCTCCCGCGAAGCGCCGGACACAACCCCCCAGACCGCAGCCCCACCCCACCACCCGCGCGAAGCGCCGGACACAACCCCAAGGGGCACGGCCGCACCTCCCAGCTCCCGCGAAGCGCCGGGCACAACGCCCCAGACCGCAGCCCCACCCCACCGCCCGCGCGGAGCGCCGGGCTCCACCCCCAGGGGCGCAGCCCCTGCCCCCAGCTGGCCCGGGCCCGACACACGTGGCGCACGGTCCGGGGTTGCGGTGGCCGCCAGGGGCGTGGCCGGTCCGCGCCGGATCGAAGGGCTCCTCCTCGGCCTGGCCGCGGGCGACGCCGCCGGCTGGCCCGCCGCCCGCCACCGCGCCGCCCGCATGCCGGACTGGACCCGCCGCCTCACCCGCGAACTCGACACCTTCGCCGAGCAGAACGCCACCACCACCCTCCCCGTCCCCATCGCCCTCAACCAGCCCCCCGAACCCCTGCGCCTCGGACCCTCCGACGACGCCGAGTGGGCCGCTTTCACAGCCGGTACGATCCTCGCCGCCACCCCCGGCAAGATCCGGGCCGCGGTCGACCGCGCCTGGACCGCCCTCGCCGCCGAGGTCGCCGCCGCAGCCGACCGCGCCCCCGAGGTCGAGTCCGCCGTACTCCCCCTCCGCGCCCGGATCTCCGTACGCGCGGGCCTCGGCAACCTCGCCACCGGCCTGCGCCCACCCGCGACCGGCCACGACAACCCGCACTACTTCGACGACGCGGCCTGCATCCGCGCCGCCGTCCTCGCCACCGCCCACCCCGGCGACCCGATCGCCGCCGCCGAGCTCGCCGAGTTCGACGCCCGCTACACCCAGGACGGCGACGGCGTCCACGGCGCCCGCGCCATGGCCGCGGCGATCGCGGCAGCCCTGGGCGGCGCCGGGGTCGACGAAGCCGTGAACGCCGCCCTCGCCCAGCTCCCCGAAGCCACCGAAATCGGCCGCAACGCAGCCCACGCCGTACACCTCGCCACCACCTCCAACGCCGGAGCGTTCGCCCTCGTCCCCACCCTCGAACACCAAATCGTCGACCACGTCTACAGCTACGGCATCGCCGCCGCCGAAACCGTCCCCGTGGCCCTGGCGCTCGCCACCGCCGCCCGCGGCCGCGTAACCGAGGCCGTACCCGCCGCCGCCTGCCTGTCCCGGGTCGCCGACTCGGCCCCCGCCCTCGCCGGCGCACTGACCGGCGCACTCTGCGGCGGCGACGCCCTGCCCCCCGGCTGGCGCGACACCTGCCGCACCCTGGTCGGCTGCGCCCTCCCCCGCCTGGCCGGCACAGACCTGGTGGAACTGGCCGAAAAACTCACCACACACCTCCACCCCACCCACCCCACCCACCCCATGAAGGGCTGACCGAACCATGGCGACATTCCCACCCCTCACCCTGGAGGACCGGACCACCGGCAGCCTGATCGGCGCGGCAGTCGGCGACGCGCTGGGCGGCCCGGTCGAAGGCTGGACCCCCGAACAGATCACCGAACGCCACAACGGCCGCGTCCACGGCATCGTCGGCCCCTTCCACGAAGACTGGCGTACGGCACGCCCCATCGCCCCGTACCACAAGGGCGACGGCCACATCACGGACGACACCCTCATGACCCACGCCCTGGTCCGCGTGTACGACGCCGTACGCGACCACCTGGACGCCTACTCAATGGCCGACCACCTGGTCCCCGAACTCATCGAATCCCCCGTCTGGATCCCGGAGTTGGAAAAGGAGGCCCTCCCCCTCCAGCGCATCTTCCTGGCCGAGAAGTGGATCGTCGCCCGCCTCCACTACGGACACGTGGACCCCCGCGAGGCGGGCACGGGCAACATCGTCAACTGCGGCGCCGCGATGTACATGGCCCCGGTCGGCCTGATCAACGCGGGCAACCCCCCAGCGGCGTACGCCGAAGCAATCGACATCGCCGGCGCCCACCAGTCGTCGTACGGACGCGAGGCAGCCGGAGTCTTCGCCGCCGCGGTAGCCGCCGCCTGCGCCCCCGAAGCCACCCCCGCCACAGTGGTGGACACCTGCCTGTCCCTCGCCAAGGACGGCACCCGCGCAGCAATCGAAGCGGTAGCCGAAGCAGCGGTCCGCCACCACGACTTCGAGTCCGCACTCGCCCCCCTCCGCACCGCCGTCGCCCCCTTCGACACCGTCGGCCCGGACTACCGCAAACCGTCCCTCGCCGCCCGCCGCCCCTCCCGCCTGCACTCCATCGAGGAACTCCCCATCGCCCTCGGAATGCTCCTGGTGGCCGGCGGCGACTACCGCCGCACAGTCCTGGGCTCGGTCAATTACGGCCGCGACTGCGACTCGATCGCCACGATGAGCGGGGCGATCGCCGGCGCGATGCACGGCGAATCAGCCATCCCGTCCGACTGGTCAAAAACAATCGCCGAGGCAAGCCGCACCGACCTGCACGCCCCACCCCGGACCCTGGCGGCCGTAACCCGCGAGGTGTACGCCCGGGACACGGAGCGCCGCCGGACCCACGAGGCGACATTCGCGGCGCTGGCAGGCACGCCGTGAGGCTGACCTGGCTGCAACCCGAGGACTTGATCACCCACGAACTCCGCCAGTCCTCGGAGGACGGCCGCGACACGACAGCGATCAGCACCCGTTGGCAAGCAGCAGGCGGCCCACCCACCCCACCAACCACAGGCGCGTCCCCCACCCCCGTACCCCCACACCTGCGCACCCTGGCAGAAGCCCTCCTGACGGAACTCTCCCAACTCCCCACACCCCACCCAGAACCAACCCACCTCCCCACCATCAGATCAGCCTGCCCCACCTGGCCGGCCCGGCCACACACCCCAACCCCACCCAAGAACGCGCCACCGGACGGCGCCGGGAGCAGCCCGCGGCACAGCATCCCGGTGCCAGGAGGGGACGTGCCGGGGCGCTCCCCGCAGGGCGTTGAACGCAACGAGCCCGAAGAAATCCCCGTACCCGAACGTTCGACGACCGAGGAGACGCCACGGCGCGGCACCGACCCCAGAGCCCCCGCAACCAGTGGCCACACCCGACCCGCAAGACCAACCGCCGCAGCCCTCCTCAACCGCCTCCACGCCGCCTGGCTGGGCCGCGCCGCCGGCTGCCTCCTCGGCAAACCGGTCGAGAAACTCCCCCTCACCGCCATCCGCCAACTGGCCACCGCCACCGGCAACTGGCCCCTGACCACCTGGTTCACAGCCCAAGGCGTCCCCCGCCACCTCCTCGCCCGCCACCCCTGGAACCGCCGCTCCGCCGCCACCTCCCTCGCCGAGAACATCAACGGCATGCCGGAGGACGACGACCTGAACTACCCCCTCCTGAACCTGCTCCTCCTCCAACGCCACACCAAGTCCTTCACGACAACCCACCTCGCCCACCTATGGCTGGACGAACTCCCGGCCGGCCGCACCTTCACCGCCGAACGCATCGCCTACCGCAACCTCCTCCTAGGCCTGACGCCCCCTCAAACCGCTTCCCACAACAACCCGTTCCGAGAATGGATCGGCGCCCTGATCCGCGCGGACGTCCACGGCTGGACACACCCCGGCAATCCGGCCGCCGCAGCCGAACAGGCCCACAGAGACGCCACCCTCACCCACACCACCAACGGCGTGTACGGCGCGATGTTCATCGCCGCGACCATCGCCGAAGCCGCCGCCGGCGCCACCGACGTACACCACTGCCTGCGCACCGGCCTGACCGTCGTCCCCCCGCAGTCCCGCCTGGCCCAAGCGGTCCACCACGGCATCGAAACGGCCAGAAGAACCCGCGACTTCGACACCGTCGTGGACGATCTCCACGCCACCTACGGCCACCACCACTGGGTGCACGTCATCCCGAACGCCGCCCTCATCGCCGCCGCCCTCACCCACGCCGACGGCGACTTCACCGGCTCCATCTGCCGCGCGGTGTCCGGCGGCTGGGACACCGACTCCAACGGCGCCACCACAGGCAGCATCGCCGGCCTCCTAGCGGGCTCCCCAGAGGCGATCCCCGCCCACTGGACCACCCCCCTCCGCAACCGCCTCGCCACGTCCATCGCAGGCCTTGACGGCATCGGCTTCGACACCCTGGCCCACCTCACCCACACGGAGGCGCACCGACCGTGACCACGAGTGAAGACCAAAAGATGACAACGCCCACACCGGCCCCCCTCACCGGCCTCCGCGTCCTGGACCTGGCCACCCTCTTCGCCGGCCCGCTGGCCGCCACGATGCTCGGCGACTTCGGCGCGGACGTGATCAAGGTCGAGCACCCCACCAAACCCGACCCCTCCCGAGGCCACGGCCCGTCCAAAGACGGCATCGGCCTGTGGTGGAAACTCCTCGGCCGCAACAAGCGCACGATCACCCTCGACCTGTCCGCCCCCACCGGCCGCGACGCTCTCCTGCGCCTGGCGGCCACCTCAGATGTGATCATCGAGAACTTCCGCCCGGGCACCCTGGAGAGATGGGGCCTTGGCCCAGCCGAGCTGAGCGCCGCGAACCCCCGCCTGGTCCTGGCCCGCGTCACCGGCTTCGGCCAGTTCGGCCCGTACTCCCACCGCCCGGGCTTCGGCACGCTCGCCGAGGCGATGAGCGGCTTCGCGGCGATCACCGGCGAATCCCAAGGCCCGCCCACACTCCCTCCCTTCGGCCTGGCCGACTCGATCGCGGCACTCGCGACCGCCTACGCGGTGATGACAGCCCTGACAGCCCGCACCACAACCAACCGCGGCCAGGTGGTCGACATGGCCATCATCGAACCGATCCTCACGATCCTCGGCCCCCAGCCGCTCTGGTACGACCAGCTCGGCTACATCCAGCCCCGCACCGGAAACCGCTCCCGTAACAACGCCCCGCGCAACACCTACCGCACAGCCGACGGCGCCTGGGTGGCCGTCTCCACATCGGCCCAGTCCGTGGCCGAGCGCGTGATGCGCCTGGTGGGCCGCCCCGACCTGATCGACGAGCCGTGGTTCACCACGGGCAGCGGCCGCGCCGAGCACGCCGACGAACTCGACGAGGCGGTCGGCCACTGGATCTCCCGCCGCACCCGCGACGAGGCACTGGCCGCGTTCGAGAAGGCCGAAGCGGCGATCGCCCCCATCTACGACGTGCAGGACGTCATGGCCGACCCGCAGTACCGCGCCCTGGACACGATCACCGAGATCGAGGACCCGGAACTGGGCCCGCTGCGCATGCAGAACGTCCTCTTCCGCCTGTCCGAAACCCCCGGCGCGATCCGCTGGGCCGGCCGCCCCCACAACGCCGACACCCAGGCCGTACTCACCGAAGCGGGCTTCTCCGAGTCCGACATCGCCACTCTCCGCGCCACCGGCGGCACAAAATGACATCCCCACTGACGGCACTGACCGCCCTGACCTGGCTGTACGTACCGGGTGACCGCCCTGAGACGGTAGCCAAGGCGCTGGGTTCCGGCGCCGACGTCGTGATCGTCGACCTGGAGGACGCGGTCGCGCCCGACCGCAAGGAGTACGCCCGCTCAGCCACCGCCGAGCTGCTCACCGAGCGCCCGTCCGCCACCCCGGTCCACGTCCGCGTGAACGCCCTGGGCAGCCTCTTCGCCGAGGCCGATCTGCACGCCCTGGCCCGACTGCCGGGCCTCGCGGCCCTCCGCCTCCCCAAGGTCACCGACCCGGCCGAAGTGCGGCACGTCGCGAACCTGATGCCCGACGTACCGCTGTACGCCCTGCTCGAATCGGCGCTGGGCATCGAGCACGCCCACGCCATCGCGGGGGCGCACCCCTACCTACGGGGCATCGCCCTGGGCGAGGCCGACCTCCGCGCGGATCTGGGCGTACGGGACGACGCCGGCCTCGCGTGGCCACGCAGCCGGGTGGTGGTCGCCGCACGGGCAGCGGGTCTGGAGCCGCCGGTCCAGTCGGTGCACCCGGACATCCATGACCTGCGGGGCCTGGCGGAGTCGTGCGCGCGGGGGCGGGCGCTGGGCTTCCTGGGCCGTACGGCCCTGCACCCCCGCCAGCTGCCGGTGATCGAGCGCGCGTTCCGCCCCACACCCCAGGAGGTCGAGGAGGCGGAGGAAATCGTCAAAGCGGCGGCAGCGGACGGCGGCGCACTGGCACTCCCCGACGGCCGCTTCGTAGACGCGGCGGTAGTAGCACAAGCCCACAGAACGCTGTCCCTGGCCTCCCGCCCCGGGTGACCACGGGCCGACGCCGGCCCAGGTCGGGAAATCAAGCCCGGCCGGCGTTTGAGGCCTTCGGGAAGGGGCGGGGTGGGGAAATCAAAACTCCCCCGGACGCGCTAGTCCTTGGCCTCGGCGTCGGCCTTGCCCGGTGCATCGCTGTCGGCACCGGCACCAACGTCGGCACCCGCACCCGTACCCGCGTCCGCACCCGCGTCCGCCCCGCCGTCATCCCCCGCGTCGCCCTTCCCCAGAGCAACCGGCTCGACGATCTCCTCGCGCCCCGGCCGCGCCTTCGCCGAGATCACGAAGTACGCGACGGCGAGCACGAAGACCACGATCGAGGTCCACACGTTGAGCCGCAGCCCCAGCACGTGGTGCGCCTCGTCGACCCGCATGTACTCGATCCAGCCGCGGCCGGCGCAGTACAGCGCGACGTACAGCGCGAAGACCCGCCCGTGCCCGAGCTTGAAGCGGCGGTCGGCCCAAATGACCACCAGCGCCGCGCCGACGCACCACAGCGACTCGTACAGGAAGGTCGGGTGGTACGTCCCGGCCTCGCGGTTCACGCCCTCGGAGATCTTGAGCGCCCACGGCAGATCCGTCGGCCGCCCGTAAAGCTCCTGGTTGAACCAGTTGCCCCAGCGGCCGATGGCCTGGGCGAAGGCGAGACCGGGAGCCATCGCGTCGGCCCAGGCCGGGAGCGGGATCCCGCGGCGGCGGCAGCCGATCCAGGCGCCGACCGCGCCGAGAGCGACGGCGCCCCAGATACCGAGGCCGCCCTCCCAGATCTTGAAGGCGTCGACCCAGTTCTGGCCCTCGCTGAAGTACAGCTGGTAGTCAGTGATGACGTGGTAGAGCCGCCCGCCGACCAGGCCGAACGGCACCGCCCACACAGCGATGTCGGCCACCGTCCCGGCTTTACCTCCCCGGGCGACCCACCGCTTGTTGCCGTACCAGACGGCCACAAAAACGCCGATGATGATGCAGAACGCGTAGCCGCGGAGCGGGATCGGTCCGAGCTCGATCACACCGGTCGACGGGCTGGGGATATAAGCAAGTTCCATGGCAGGGTCGACGCTACCCTGCCGGGCGGGAGGTACGGCAACCCACCCGGCAACGTCTGGATAACGAGCGGCCCCGAGCCCAGGCCCCACGCCGCACGCCCAGCGCCTACGGCGTGACCGGGGGAACAGAAGCCCGAGGCACGGAGGCCGGCGGCACAGAAACCTGCGGCACGGACGACGCCGGAGGCACCGAAGCCTGGGACGCGGCCCCCGGCGGCACAGAAGCCTGGGGCGCGGACGGCGCCGGAGGCGCGGGCGCCGGGGAGGTGGCGGACGCGGACTCCGGCGGCGTGGCGGTCGCCGTCCCCGCCTTCTTGCCCTTGTTCGCCTCGGCGACCCACTTCCTCAGGTTGGCCGGCGAGATCTGCTCGTTGCCCTTCTGCGGGAAGATGGACTCGCCATTGAGCTGCACGGTCGGCGTCCCACGGAAGTCGCCCTTCTGGAACGCCTCATTCGACTTCTGCACCCAGCCGTTGTGCGTCCCGTCGGCGACACACTGCCTGAACGATTCGGTCACGAGCCCGTCGACCTTGCCCGCCAGCTCGATCAGACGGCTGTCCTTGCTGAAGGCGTCATCGGTCTCGGGCGGCTGGTTCTGGTACAGCACGTCGTGGTACGGCACGAACTTGCCCACGTCCTGCGCGCAGGCCGCCGCGTTGGCCGACTTCAGCGAGCCCGAGCCGCCCATGTTCCCGTCAATGAGCGTGGCCAGGTGGTACTCGACCTTGATCTGGCCCGCCCGCTCCAGCTCATGGATCGTTTCCCGGAAGGCGTTCTCGAACTGGGCGCAGGCCGGGCAGCGGAAGTCCTCCCACACCGTGAGCGTCGACGGTGCGTCCTTCGCCCCCACCGGGATCATCGGATCGCCCTTGGAGTCCGTGCCCTCGGGCGTCACCACAGCATTCGCGCTGTCGTCGCCGTCCCCGTCCGAGCCCATGTTCGCGGCGAGGATGCCCGCCACGGCGGCCAGGCCCAGCACGCCGACCACGGCGGCGGCCACGATCAGTGTCCGCCTGCGCTTGTCACGCGCCTTCTGCGCCTCGCGCTCCTCGATGAGGCGCTCGCGGGCGGTTCGTTTTCCGTCACGGTTCTTGTCACTCACATCCGCAGCAACGAACCGGGGAGGCACCAGCGTGCCTCCCCGGTCCAGGTCCACCCGTACGGGTTACACCACTCAGTTGTCCGTGTCAGGTGTTCGTGTCAGTTGTTCGTGCCGTTCCTGCGCACGCCTTCCGCCAGCTCCCCGGCCAGCGCCCGTACGGCGCTCAGACCGGCCTCGGCATCCGGCGCGTCCAGCAGCCGCTGGACGAAAGCCGAGCCGACGATCACACCGTCCGCGAAGGCGGCGACCTCCTTGGCCTGTACGGCGTTGGAGACCCCGAGGCCGACGCACACCGGAAGCTCCGTCGTCGCCCGCGTCCGCCGCACCAGGTCCTGCGCCTGCGCGCCCACCGACTCGCGCGTACCCGTCACGCCCATCAGCGAGGCCGCGTAGACGAACCCGGACCCGGCCGCGGTGATCGTCGCGAGCCGCTCGTCCTTGCTGCTCGGCGCGACCACGAAGACCGTGGCCAGGCCCTGCTTCTCCGCGTGCTCGCGCCACAGAGCGGACTCCTGGACCGGCAGGTCGGGCAGGATGCAGCCCGCGCCGCCCGCCTCGGCCAGCTCCGTCGTGAAGCGCTCGACGCCGTACCGGTCGATCGGATTCCAGTACGTCATGACGAGCACCGGGGCCCCGGTCGCCTCGTGCGCTTCCCGGACCGTCCGCATCACGTCGGCGATCTTCACGCCACCGCGCAGCGCGATGTCGTCGGCGGTCTGGATGACCGGGCCGTCGAGCACCGGGTCGCTGTGCGGCAGCCCGACCTCGACGATGTCCGCGCCGCCCGCGATGACCGCCTTGACCGCGTCGATGCCGCCGTCCACGGTCGGGAATCCGGCCGGGAGGTAGGCGATGAGAGCCGCCCGGTCCTCGGACCTGGCCCGCTCCAGGGTGTCGGTCAGCAGCTGAATGTTCCCGCTCACTTGGTGTCCCTCTGGATCTCGGCGGCGCCGTTGACGGCGGAGGCGTCGGCCTCGACCGTGGCGTCGGCTGCGGTGTCGTACAGGCCGAAGTAGCGGGCGGCCGTGTCCATGTCCTTGTCGCCGCGCCCGGACAGGTTGACCAGGATCAGCCCGTCCTTGCCGAGCTCCTTGCCGAGCTCCAGCGCGCCGGCGAGCGCGTGCGCGCTCTCGATGGCCGGGATGATGCCCTCGGTGCGGGACAGGAGCAGCAGCGACTGCATCGCCGCGTCGTCCGTCACGGCCCGGTACTCGCCGCGTCCGCTGTCCTTGAGGTACGCGTGCTCCGGGCCGATGCCGGGGTAGTCGAGGCCCGCCGAGATCGAGTAGGGCTCGGTGATCTGGCCCTCCTCGTCCTGGAGGACGTACGACCGCGAACCGTGCAGGATGCCGGGCTCGCCCGCGGACAGCGTGGCCGCGTGCTCACCGGTATGGATGCCGTGCCCGGCGGGCTCGCAGCCGACGAGGCGTACGTCCGTGTCCGGGATGAAGGCGTGGAAGAGACCGATGGCGTTCGAACCGCCACCCACACACGCGACAGCCGCGTCCGGCAGCCGCCCCGCGCGCTCCAGGATCTGGCGGCGGGCCTCGACGCCGATGACCCGGTGGAAGTCGCGGACCATGGCGGGGAAGGGGTGCGGTCCGGCGACCGTGCCGAAGAGGTAGTGCGTACGGTCGACATTGGCGACCCAGTCGCGGAACGCCTCGTTGATGGCGTCCTTCAGCGTCCGGCTGCCGGACTTCACCGCGACGACCTCGGCGCCGAGCATCCGCATCCGGGCGACGTTGAGCGCCTGGCGCTGGGTGTCGATCTCGCCCATGTAGATGGTGCATTCGAGGCCGAAGAGGGCGCACGCGGTGGCGGTGGCGACGCCGTGCTGGCCGGCGCCGGTCTCCGCGATGACGCGCGTCTTGCCCATGCGCTTGGTGAGCAGCGCCTGGCCCAGCACGTTGTTGATCTTGTGCGAGCCGGTGTGGTTGAGGTCTTCGCGCTTGAGGAAGATCCGCGCGCCGCCCGCGTGTTCGGCGAACCGCGGCACCTCGGTGAGCGAGCTGGGCCGGCCCGTGTAGTTGACCATCAGCTCGTTCAGCTCGGCCACGAAGGCCGGGTCGGACTTGGCCTTGTCGTACTCGACGGCGACTTCGTCGACCGCGGCGACGAGCGCCTCGGGGATGAACTTGCCGCCGTACGTGCCGAAGTAGCCATCGGCGCTGGGGATTTGGCCCTCGGGGTCCGGAATGAAGAAGTCAGAAGACATCCGACGTACTCCTCAGAAGGGGCTCGCGCCCCATGAAAGATCAACGGGTGGACTTGACCGTATGCGCCACGCGCGAGTCCGCCCCCTTACGCCCCCGGTACGCCTCAGAGCATTCGGGCGTACGGGTACGGCGGTTTGACGGGTTGCGGATCGCTAGAGCGCGCCTTCGGCGCGACGCCATCGCATGCCGTTGATCTGACCCGGCTCGGAACCGATGTGGTACCGCACCCGGCGTCCCCGCACCCGCCGCGCCGGAGCCCGGCACCCGCGCGGACGGCACCCGCGCGCCAGCGGCGCGTGCGGGTCACGCGCCGGCGCCCCGGCGAGCGGGCGAAGCCCCGGCCGGGTGAGTGCGACGGTACGGCGGATGACGGTGGTCATGGGAGTCGGTGTCAGCTCCGGCCGTGGCGCAGGGCCGGGTGGGCGCCCGCGGCGACCAGGTCGGCGACGGCGCCCTTCGGGTCGCGGCCGGTGACCAGCGACTCGCCGACGAGCACCGCGTCGGCGCCCGCGTTGGCGTACGCGATGAGGTCGTGCGGGCCGCGGACGCCGGACTCGGCGACCGTGACGATGCCCGCAGGGACCTCGGGGGCGACCCGCTCGAACGTGCCGCGGTCGACCTTGAGCGTCTTGAGGTTGCGCGCGTTGATGCCGATGATCTTCGCGCCGGCCTCGACCGCGCGCTCGACCTCTTCCTCGTCGTGCGCCTCGACCAGCGGCGTGAGCCCGATGGACTCGGCACGCTCGATCAGGGAGACGAGGGCTTCCTGCTCCAGGGCCGCCACGATCAGCAGCGCCAGGTCGGCGCCGTACGCACGCGCCTCCCACAGCTGGTAGGCCGTGACGATGAAGTCCTTGCGCAGCACCGGGATGTCGACTCTGGCGCGTACGGCCTCAAGGTCGGCCAGGGACCCGCCGAAGCGCCGCTGCTCGGTCAGTACGGAGATGACGGCCGCGCCGCCCGCCTCGTAGTCGGCGGCGAGCCCGGCCGGGTCCGCGATCGCTGCGAGCGCGCCCTTGGAGGGGCTGGAGCGCTTGACTTCGCAGATGACCTTGACGCCGTCGCCGCGCAGTGCCGCCACCCCGTCCTTGGCCGGGGAGGCCTTGGCCGCGCGGTCCTTGAGCTCGTCGAGACTTACGCCTGCCTGCCGCTCCGCAAGGTCGGCGAGCACGCCTTCGATGATCTCGTCGAGCACACTCACGCGAGCGGCCCCCTTCCGGGAGGGTGATGGTGGACCAGGATCAGCCATACCAATGCTATCCGCAGGAGGCCTCAGGTCTCGCATCGAGTGGCGATCAGTCCCACTACCTGGGACTTCACGGCGCGAGCGCCGAGCCGAACGGAAGGTTCCGGACGACGCTGAAGACCGCCGCCACGGCGCCGATGCTCCACCAGTAGACGGGCTTGAGGGTGATCCGCACCGGGATTCCCCGGGCGGCGCGTACCACCCAGACGGTCCACAGCACGGCGAAGACCCCGTACCCGACGACGGCCATGGCGTTGGCGCCGAACGCACCGGCGAAGTCGCCGGTCGCGACGCCGTGCGCGCTGCGCAGTCCGCCGCAGCCGGGGCAGTAGATCCCGGTGAGCTGGAGGAGCGGGCAGACGGGGTAGTGGCCCGGCTCGTTGGGGTCGACTGTGCCGACGTACGCGAAGGCCGCGAGGACACCCGCCAGCGTGGCGGCCGGCGCGGCGAGCCGCCGGGCGAGGGACACCGGAGCGGGTCGCACGGGGGCCGGTGAGGGCGGCGGCGAAGGGGCCGGGTCGGGCGAAGGCACGGTATCCACCCGCCGATTGTCCCCGCTCATGAGGAAAGGCGCAGCCCCTCAGGGGCTGCGCCTCGCGTCCCAGGACCCGCTGGCGGTCGTCAGTGGGTCTGGACCTGGCTGCCGGGCTGCGCCCGACCCGCCTCGTTACGGGCCCGCACCATCTCCTCGGACTCCTTCGGCATGCCGAGACCCGCGGCCTTCATGACCATTCCGACGACACCACCGAGCAGTATCACGACGACTCCGGCCCAGAAGCCGAGCGGGTTGGCCAGCACCATGAAGGCGCCCGAAATGCAGAAACCGATGAAGGAGATGGTGACACCGGTCCAGGCGGCCGGGGTGTGTCCGTGGCTAGTGCCCGCCATGAGTTGCTCCTCGTTGCTGTTGCTCTGTAGTGAGGTGGTGAGGCGGTGAGTCCGTGAGTCGTACGCTCGTCACTCGTCGCTCGCCAGTCATTGTCCCGCACGGGGACCGGCGAGGTGATCTCGGGGGTCATGCGTCGCGCGTCGGGTCCTCGCCGCGGTCGAGCGCCTTCCAGAGGTCCTCGGGCCGGTCCGGGTCCGGGGCGGCGGGTACCTTGCGGGCCCGCGGGCTGCCGTCGCGCTCGTAACGGCCCGACATGGCGGGCCACTTCCCGCCGCACCACAGCGCCAGCAGCCCGGCGACCAGGATCAGCAGGCCGCCGGCCGCGGTCACGTACGGCCAGGCGGTGTGCGTCAGCGAGGTGGCCGCGGCGGCGGCGTCGCCGGTCGTCTTCGCGGCCTTCTCGTCGAGGGCCGCGCCGCCGGCGGCGCCGAGGAGCGCGGTGACGGCGGCGCCCGCGCCGCTCAGCGCCAGCAGCCCGGCGACCAGCAGCCGGCCCGCCCTGCGGACGGCGAAGACGGCGACGAGCGCGGCGAGAGAGACGATGGCCAGCGCCGCCGGGGCGCCGGTGACGTCCTGGCCCTCGACCTTGAGCGGCAGCGTGCCGCCCGGGACCACGGCCGCGCCCTCGGCCCAGGGCCGGCCCGAGGCGAGGAGCACGACGGCGGCGCCGAGGGCGCCGAGCAGCAGCGCGGCGGCGAGACTGCGGCGGCCGGTGGAGACGGCCGCCGCGACCGGTGTCTCGCTTCGCGGAAGCGGAAGGGGTACGGGGTTTGCGGCACTCACGTACCCCACTATCCCTTACGTCCCGATCGCGGTCAGAGGCGGTTCGCCGTGTGCACCGCGCGCAGCACCGCGGCCGCCTTGTTGCGGCACTCGGTGTCCTCGGCGACGGGGTCCGAGTCGGCCACCACACCGGCTCCCGCCTGCACGTACGCCGTGCCGTCGCGGAGCAGGGCGGTGCGGATGGCGATGGCGGTGTCGGAGTCGCCCGCGAAGTCGAGGTAGCCGACGCAGCCGCCGTACAGTCCGCGCCGCGACGGCTCCAGCTCCTCGATGATCTGCATGGCGCGCGGCTTGGGCGCCCCGGACAGGGTGCCCGCCGGGAAGCAGGCGGTCAGTACGTCGAAGGCCGTGCGCCCCGGCGCGACCCGCCCGGTCACGGTCGACACGATGTGCATGACGTGCGAGTACCGCTCGACGGACATGAAGTCGACGACCTCGACGCTGCCCGGCTCGCAGACCCGGCCCAGGTCGTTGCGGCCGAGGTCGACGAGCATCAGGTGCTCGGCGCGCTCCTTGGGGTCGGCGAGCAGCTCGTCGGCGAGCGCCTGGTCCTCCTGCGGCGTGGCGCCGCGGTGCCGGGTGCCGGCGATCGGGTGCACCATGGCCCGCCCGTCCTCGACCTTGACCAGCGCCTCCGGGCTGGAGCCGACGACGTCGAAGCCGTCGAAGCGGAAGAGGTACATGTACGGCGAGGGGTTGGTGGCGCGCAGCACCCGGTAGACGTCCAGGGCGCTCGCCGTGCAGGGCGTCTCGAAGCGCTGGGACGGTACGACCTGGAAGGCCTCGCCCGCGCGGATGCGCTCCTTGATGTCGTCGACGGCGTCCTGGTAGGCCTCGCCGCCCCACAGCGCGGTGTACGGCGGAAGCTCGGACGGCGGCAGGGCGGCGTACGACGTCGGCACGGCCCGGCTGAGGTCGGCCTCCATGGCGTCGAGCCGGGCCACGGCGTCCGCGTACGCCTCGTCGACACCCGTGTCGAGGTCGTTGTGGTTGATCGCGTTGGCGATCAGCAGGACCGAGCCGTCCCAGTGGTCGAGTACGGCGAGGTCCGAGGTGAGCAGCATGGTCAGCTCGGGCAGTTTGAGGTCGTCCCGCCCGTGCTCGCCGATCTTCTCCAGGCGGCGTACGACGTCGTACCCGAGATAGCCGACCATGCCGCCGGTGAACGGCGGCAGGTTCCCCGCGAGGTCGCGCGGGGTGTGCAAGGCCTCGATGGTGGCGCGCAGCGCGTCGAGCGGATCGCCGTCCACCGGTACGCCGACGGGCGGCGTTCCGAGCCAGTGCGCCTGCCCGTCGCGGGCGGTGAGGGTCGCGGCGCTGCGTACGCCGACGAAGGAGTACCGGGACCAGGAGCGGCCGTTCTCGGCGGACTCCAGGAGGAAGGTGCCGGGGCGCTCGGCGGCGAGCTTGCGGTAGAGGCCCACGGGGGTGTCACCGTCGGCGAGCAGCCGGCGGCTGACGGGGACGACTCGCCGGTCGACGGCCAGCTTGCGAAAGGTCTCGATGTCCATGATTCGGCGCCTTACTTCACTTCGCGAGCGGGAGGAGGACGTCGGAGTCGAAGCAGGTGCGGTCGCCGGTGTGGCAGGCGGCGCCGACCTGGTCGACCTTGACGAGCACGGTATCGGCGTCGCAGTCCAGGGCGACGGCCTTGACGTGCTGGAAGTGGCCGGAGGTGTCGCCCTTGACCCAGTACTCCTGGCGGCTGCGCGACCAGTACGTGCAGCGCCCCGTGGTGAGGGTCCGGTGCAGCGCTTCGTCGTCCATCCAGCCGAGCATGAGCACCTCGCCGGTGTCGTACTGCTGGGCAATGGCCGGGACCAGGCCGTCGGCGCTCCGCTTGAGGCGGGCGGCGATGGCGGGGGCGAGGCTGCTGGGAGGCGGCGTACTGGTCATGTCCGCCATTGTGCCGCTCCCGTGGGGCGGCACACTGCCCCCGTCCGGTCATTGGACGCGCGCCGCCGTGGCCCCGGAGGGGGTCCCGGCCCTACGCTGGCCGTCATGTCGACTCATGCCAAGCGCGAACGACTGCTCCTCGCCGACCTGCTGGAGGCGGCCGGACCCGATGCCCCGACGCTGTGCGACGACTGGAACACCCGTGAACTCGCCGCCCATGTGGTGGTGCGCGAGCGCCGCGCGGACGCGGCCGGCGGGATAGTGCTGGCGGCGCTGAAGAGCCGGCTGGAACGGGTGCAGGCGGAGTTCGCCGCCAAGCCGTACGAGGAGCTGATCCAGCTCATCCGTACGGGTCCGCCACGGATGTCCCCGTACGCCCTGAAGCAGCTCGACGAGGCGGCCAACACCGTCGAGTTCTACGTCCACGCCGAGGACGTCCGGCGCGCGCAGCCCGACTGGACGCCGCGCGAACTGGACCCGATCTTCGCGAACGCCCTGTGGTCCCGGCTCGAGAAGGCGGCGCGTGTGCTGGGCCGCAAGGCGCCGGTGGGTGTGGTGCTGCGGCGCCCGGACGGGCAGACGGCGGTGGCGCATCGCGGGACCCCGGTGGTGACGGTCACGGGCGAGCCGGGCGAGCTGGTCCTCTTCGCGTTTGGCCGGCAGGACGCGGCGCGGGTGGAAATGGAGGGCGACAAGGAAGCGATCGCCCGCCTGCGCGAGGCGAAGCTGGGCATCGCGATGTAACGACCGGCCCGCTGCGCGGAGCCTTTTCCCCGACCCGCCCCTTCCCGAACTGGGGCGCTGCCCCAGACCCCGCTCCTCAAACGCCGGAGGGGCTGGATAGTGCGGCCGAATCCAGCCCGTCCGGCGTTTGAGGACACGCCCGAAGGGCGTCTGTGTGGTCTGGGGCCTGGGGCAGCGCCCCAGTTCGGGAAGGGGCGGGGTGGGGAAAGCCCCGCGCAGCGGCCCCGCACCCGCACCCGCTAGCGGACCGCGTGGCCTGCTTCCCGCAGCGTGTCCTTGACCTGGGAGATGCGCAGGTCACCGAAGTGGAACACCGACGCCGCCAGCACCGCGTCCGCCCCCGCCTCGATCGCCGGGGGGAAGTGGGCCAGCTTGCCCGCGCCGCCTGAGGCGATCACCGGGACCGTGACGTGCTTGCGTACCGCCGCGATCATCTCCGTGTCGTAGCCGTCCTTCGTACCGTCCGCGTCCATCGAGTTGAGCAGGATCTCGCCCGCGCCCAGCTCCGCCGCCCGGTGCGCCCACTCGACCGCGTCGATGCCGGCGGACTTGCGGCCGCCGTGCGTCGTGACCTCGAAGGAGCCGGATTCCGTACGGCGCGCGTCGACCGACAGGACCAGGACCTGCCGCCCGAAGCGCTCCGCGATCTCGCGGATCAGGTCGGGCCGGGCGATGGCGGCGGTGTTCACGCCGACCTTGTCCGCGCCGGCCCGCAGCAGTTTGTCGACGTCCTCGGTGGTGCGTACGCCGCCACCGACCGTCAGCGGGATGAAGACCTGCTCGGCGGTGCGCCGCACCACGTCGTACGTCGTCTCCCGGTTGCCGGAGGACGCGGTGATGTCGAGGAACGTCAGCTCGTCGGCGCCCTCCGCGTCGTACAGCTTGGCCATCTCGACGGGGTCACCGGCGTCGCGCAGGTTCTGGAAGTTGACGCCCTTGACGACCCTGCCGTTGTCGACATCCAGGCAGGGGATTACTCGGACCGCGAGGGTCATGACTCCCGACCTCCTCGGTCTGCTCGGTAGGCCTCGATCTCGATCTCGACCACCAGGCTCGGGTCCACGAAGCCCGAGACAATGATCATCGATGCCGCCGGGCGGACGTCGTCGAACAGTTCCTTGTGCGCGCGGCCTACGTCGTCGACGTCCCGGGCATGCGTGATGTACATGCGGGTGCGTACGACATCCTCGCGGCCGAGGCCGATCTGCTCCAGCGCGCCGAAGGCGACATTGAAGGCGGTGACAGTCTGGTCGTACGGCGCACCGGCGCTGATGACGCCGTCGACGACCGACGTACAACCCGACACCAGGACCAGCCCGTTCGGCAGTTCCACCGCGCGGGAGTAGCCGAACTGCTCCTCCCACGGGGCGCCGGTCGTGACCTTGCGTACGGAACCGGTGGAGGAAACCGTCATGCGGACACCGCCGCCAGCGCCTCTTCCAGCGTGAACGCCTTCGCGTACAGCGCCTTTCCGACGATCGCGCCCTCGACGCCCTCGGGGACGAGCGCGGCGATCGCCCGCAGGTCGTCGAGGGAGGAGACGCCGCCGGAGGCGACGACCGGCTTGTCGGTGGCGGCGCAGACATTGCGCAGCAGCTCCAGGTTCGGGCCCTGGAGCGTGCCGTCCTTGGCGATGTCGGTGACGACGTACCGCGCGCAGCCCTCGGAGTCGAGGCGGGCCAGCGTCTCGTAGAGGTCGCCGCCGTCCCGCGTCCAGCCGCGCCCGCGCAGGGTCGTGCCGCGTACGTCCAGGCCGACCGCGATCTTGTCGCCGTACTCCGCGATGACCTTGGCGACCCACTCCGGGGTCTCCAGCGCCGCCGTACCGAGGTTGACGCGCTTGCAGCCGGTGGCGAGGGCCGCGGCGAGCGAGGCGTCGTCGCGGATGCCGCCGGACAGCTCGACCTTGATGTCCATGGAGCGGGCGACCTCGGCGATCTGAGCCCGGTTGTCACCGGTGCCGAACGCCGCGTCGAGGTCGACGAGGTGCAGCCACTCGGCGCCCGCCTGCTGCCAGGCCAGGGCGGCCTGGAGCGGATCGCCGTACGACGTCTCCGAGCCGGACTCGCCATGGACGAGGCGCACGGCCTGACCGTCGCGGACATCTACGGCGGGGAGCAGTTCGAGCTTCTGGGACATCAGAGGGTTCCGATCCAGTTGGTCAGCAGCTGGGCGCCGGCGTCGCCGGACTTCTCGGGGTGGAACTGGGTCGCCCACAGCGCGCCGTTCTCGACGGCCGCCACGAAGGGCTCGCCGTGCGTGCTCCAAGTGACCTTGGGCGCACGAATCTTGGCGTTGGTGACTTCCAGGCTCCAGTCGTGCACGGCGTACGAGTGCACGAAGTAGTAGCGCGCGTCGGCGTCGAGGCCGGCGAACAGCTCGCTGTCCGCCGGTGCGTCGACCGTGTTCCAGCCCATGTGCGGAACGATGGGTGCCTGGAGCGGGCCGACCGTGCCGGGCCACTCGTCCAGGCCCTCGGTCTCCACACCGTGCTCGATGCCGCGCTCGAAGAGAATCTGCATACCCACGCAGATCCCCATGACCGGCCGGCCTCCGGCCAGCCTTCGGCCGACGATCCAGTCGCCGCGCGCCTCGCGCAGCCCCTTCATGCAGGCGGAGAAGGCACCGACGCCGGGGACGAGGAGCCCGTCGGCGTTCATGGCCTTGTCGAAGTCGCGGGTGATCTCGACGTCCGCGCCGACGTGGGCCAGTGCCCGCTCGGCGGAACGGACGTTGCCGAAGCCGTAGTCGAAGACGACGACCTTCTTGCTTGCGTCGCTCATGCCCAGATTCCTTGGATTCGCATGACACCGGCGACCAGACACATCACGGCGCCGATGCCGAGCAGCACGATGACGCCCTTGGGCAGCTCCTGCTTCCAGAAGGAGTACACGCCGCCGAGGAGGAAGAGCCCGACGACGATCAGGATCGTCGAGAGGCCCGTCACAGTGCGCCCTTGGTCGAGGGGAGGATGCCGGCGGCGCGCGGGTCGTGCTCGGCGGCGTACCGCAGGGCACGGGCCAGGGCCTTGAACTGGCACTCCACGATGTGGTGCGCGTTGCGCCCGTACGGGACGTGCACGTGCAGGGCGATCTGGGCCTGCGCGACGAAGGACTCCAGGATGTGCCGGGTCATCGTCGTGTCGTACTCGCCGATCATCGGCGCCATCTTCTCCGGCTCGGTGTGTACGAGGTACGGGCGGCCGGAGAGGTCCACGGTGACCTGGGCGAGCGACTCGTCCAGCGGCACCGTGCAGTTGCCGAAGCGGTAGATGCCGACCTTGTCGCCGAGCGCCTGCTTGAAGGCGGCGCCGAGCGCGAGGGCGGTGTCCTCGATCGTGTGGTGCGAGTCGATGTGCAGGTCCCCGTCCGTCTTCACGGTGAGGTCGAAGAGGCCGTGGCGGCCGAGCTGGTCGAGCATGTGGTCGTAGAAGCCGACGCCTGTCGACACATCGACCTTGCCGGTGCCGTCGAGGTTGATCTCGACGAGGACGGACGTCTCCTTGGTGGTGCGCTCGACTCGCCCTATGCGGCTCATGAGCTCTGCTCCTTCTTGAGTTCGCGTACCGCATCCAGGAACGCGTCGTTCTCTTCGGGGGTGCCGGCCGTGACCCGCAGCCAGCCCGGTACGCCGTTGTCCCGGACCAGGACACCCTGGTCGAGGATCCGCTGCCACGCTTGGTGCGAGCCTGCCGCGCCGTCGAACCGGCCGAACTGGACGAAGTTCGCGTCCGAGTCCGTCACCTCGAAGCCGATGGCGCGCAGCTCGTTGACCAGGCGGTCCCGCTCGGTCTTGAGCTGCTCGACGTACCCCAGCAGCGTATCGGTGTGTTCGAGCGCGGCGAGCGCGGTGGCCTGCGTGACGGACGACAGGTGGTACGGCAGGCGCACCAGCTGTACGGCGTCGACCACGGCGGGGTCGGCGGCGAGGTACCCGAGGCGCAGGCCGGCCGCGCCGAAGGCCTTGGACATGGTGCGGGAGAGCACCATGTTCGGCCGGCCCTCGATCAGCGGCAGCAGGGACGGGTGGTGGCTGAACTCGCCGTACGCCTCGTCGACGACCACAACAGCGCCGGCAGTCGCAGCCTTGGCCGCCTGGGCGGCCTCGTACAGGGCGAGCACCGTGTCGGCCTCGACCGCGGTGCCGGTGGGGTTGTTGGGCGAGGTGATGAAGACGACGTCGGGCTGGTTCTCGGCGATGGCCTTCTCGGCCGCCGCGATGTCGATGGTGAAGTCGTCGTTGCGCGGTCCGGAGATCCAGCCGGTTCCGGTGCCGCGCGAGATGAGGCCGTGCATCGAGTACGACGGCTCGAAGCCGATCGCGGTACGCCCGGGGCCGCCGAAGGTCTGGAGCAGCTGCTGGATGACCTCGTTGGAGCCGTTGGCCGCCCAGACGTTTTCCATGGCGACCTCGTGCCCGGCGGTGCGGGTGAGGTAGCGGGCCAGCTCGGTGCGGAGTTCGACCGCGTCCCGGTCGGGGTAGCGGTTGAGCTCGCGGGCCGCGTCGCGCACGCGCTCTGCGATGCGCTCGACGAGCGCCTCGGGCAGCGGGTAAGGGTTCTCGTTGGTGTTGAGCCGTACGGGTACGTCCAGCTGAGGCGCACCGTACGGGGACTTGCCGCGCAGTTCGTCGCGGATGGGGAGATCGTCAATCCGGGTGGTTCTCGTCATTGCGTCGGCACCTTCCATCCGAAGCGCGCCTTCAGCGCGGCCCCGTGCGCCGGCAGGTCCTCCGCCTCCGCCAGCGTCACCACGTGGTGCGTGACCTCGGCGAGCGCGTCCCGCGTGTAGTCCACGATGTGGATGCCGCGCAGGAACGACTGGACCGACAGGCCCGACGAGTGGCAGGCACAGCCGCCGGTCGGCAGGACGTGGTTGGAGCCGGCGCAGTAGTCGCCGAGCGACACGGGCGCCCACGGGCCGACGAAGATCGCGCCGGCGTTGCGTACGCGCCGGGCCAGCGCGGCGGCGTCGACGGTCTGGATCTCCAGGTGCTCGGCGCCGTAAGCGTCGACGACCTTGAGGCCGTCCTCCAGGCTGGCGACGAGCACGATCGCGGACTGGCGGCCGGCGAGCGCCGGGACGATCCGGTCCTCGATGTGCTTGGTCGCCGCGACCTGCGGCTCCAGCTCCTTCTCGACGGCGGCCGCCAGCTCCTCGGAGTCGGTGACGAGCACGGCGGCGGCCAGCGGGTCGTGCTCGGCCTGGCTGATCAGGTCGGCGGCGACGTGCACCGGGTCGGCGGTGTCGTCCGCGAGGACGGCGATCTCGGTGGGGCCGGCCTCGGAGTCGATGCCGATGCGGCCGGTGAGGTAGCGCTTGGCGGCGGCGACCCAGATGTTGCCGGGGCCCGTGACCATGTTCACGGGCGCGCACTCATCGGTCCCGTACGCGAACATCGCGACGGCCGTGGCGCCGCCCGCGGCATACACCTCGTCGATGCCGAGCAGCGCGCAGGCCGCCAGGATCGTCGGGTGCGGCAGGCCGCCGAACTCCTTCTGGGCGGGGGACGCGAGCGCGATCGACTCGACGCCCGCCTCCTGGGCCGGGACCACGTTCATGATCACGGAGGAGGGGTAGACGGACCGGCCGCCGGGCGCGTACAGGCCCACCCGTCCGACCGGCACCCACCGCTCGGTGACCGTGCCGCCGGGCACGACCTGGGTGGTGTGCTCGCTGCGGCGCTGCTCGCGGTGGACGATCCTGGCCCGCCGGATGGATTCCTCCAGGGCGGCCCTGACCTTGGGGTCGAGCTGCTCCAGGGCGCTGCTCAGCGCTTCGGCGGGCACGCGTACGCGCTCCAGCTTCACACCGTCGAATTTCTCCGCGTACTCGATCAGCGCCGCCGTGCCCCGATGGTGCACGTCCTCGCAGATGGGTCGCACCTTTTCGAGGGCGGCCTGTACGTCGAAGTCGGCACGGGGCAGCAGGTCGCGCAGGTCGGCGCCCTCGGGGAGGGCGTCACCGCGCAGATCGATTCGAGAAATCACGCTGCCAATTCTCTCAGACCCCATCCGGCAGCCGAGCCTCTGTATCAGTGGCTGATACGCGCCCCACAAGTCATTCATGACCACTAGCGTTCAGCCCGTCACTCAGAGGGAAGAACGGCTGTACGAATCGGCGAAAGGGGCGGCCTTGACCGAGCCGCAGCAAGACGTCGAAGCGCCCGACTGGCTCAGTGCCTCGGAACTCGGCATGTGGCAGGCGTTCCGCAACGGCAGTACGTATGACCTTCGCACCCGCAATCCCGTCCTGGACGACCCGCTGTCCACCCGGCCCTGGCCCCCGGAACGCAGCGTCCGCGCGCGCGTGGTCGCGCTGCTGCTGCTCAGTGGGCCGTCCGCGCTGCCCGGGCGCGTCGCCGCGCTCAAGCTCAGCGGCGTACAGATCACCGGCACGCTCAAACTGGCGGGCGGCCGCGTCGAGCCGTACGTCGAGATGAACAACTGCCGCTTCGAGAAGGAGGTGCTGCTGCCCGAGTGCCACTTCACCACGCTGCGCATGGTGGGCTGCTCCATCCCGCGTCTGGAGGCGGCCCGGCTGCACACCGAGGGCGACCTGCATCTGCCGCGCTGCCATGTCCCCGGCGGCATCCGGCTCACCGACGCCCAGATCGGCACGGATCTGCTGATCAACCAGATCGTCGTACGCCAGGACCGAAGGGGCCGCTCGATCGCGGCCGACGGTCTGTCCGTCGCCCAGGACCTCCAGGCCGAGATGATCGAGTCGCACGGCGAGTTCAGCCTGCGCGGCGCGAAGGTCGGCGTGTCGCTGAGCCTGCGCGGCAGCAGGCTGCGCCGGCCGTACGGGGTGGAGGGGCGGCGCGCGCTCAACGCCCCGCAGCTGACCGTCGAGCGCACGCTCTACCTGACACCGGCCGGTATCGGGCCGCGTGGCGCGGCGCCGGGGACCACTCCGCCGTACGGCATCGGCAACACGCCGGTACGCGGCACGCGCGTGCAGCGCTTCGAATGCGAGGGCGGGCTGCGGCTCGACGACGGGCGGTTCGGCGACGCGGTGGATCTCGACGGCGCGCGGTTCGTCATGTCGCTCGGGCAGGAGCTGTCGATGCGCCGGGTGCAGACGCCCGAGCTGCGGTTTCTCTGCGACCGGCCCGAGGAGGGGAAGGTCGTGCTGTCCGGCGCGAAGGTCGGCAACCTGGTGGACAAGGCGGACAGCTGGCCGCACCCCGGCGGCCTCACCATGGGCGGCTTCACCTACGAGTCCCTGGTGCCGCGCGGGCTGTTCCCGCTCTCGCGGCGGCTGGAGTGGGTGACGGCGGCGACTCCGGAGTACAACCCCGAGCCGTACGAGCGGCTGGCCGCCGTCCTGCGCGGCAGCGGGGAGGACGCCGACGCCCGCGAAGTGCTCCTGGCCAAGCAGCGAAGACGGCGCGAGACGCTGCCTCTCGCCGGGAAGCTGTGGGGCTTCCTTCAGGACTGGACCGTGGCGTACGGCTACCGTCCCGGCCGGGCGATGGTGTGGATGGCGGTGCTGTGGGCGGCGGGCGCGGTGGCGTTCGCGCAGCTCGATCCGCCCGCGATCAAACCCGAGGAACATCCGCAGTGGAACGCGTCCCTGTACGCGCTCGACCTGCTGCTGCCCGTGATCAACCTGGGACAGGACGGGCACTGGCGGCTGACCGGCGGCTGGCAGTGGGCGGCGGCGGGCCTGATCCTGCTCGGCTGGATCCTGGCGACGACGGTGGCGGCGGGCGCGTCACGGCTGCTGCGGCGGGGCTGAGCCAGTTCGATCGGGGACGGAGGGGGTCACCGGGACACCACGGCGACCCCCGCCACCCCCGCTTCCTTTACTGTCCCTTGACTGACGCCAGCACAACCTTTCCAGCCGATGCGAAAGCTTCACAGACGCCCACTGGCGCGGCCCCGACCTGCGGTTTTCAATGGTTCAACGATGCCATTCCTTCGCGCTCTGATCAGCGCCGCGCGCATGATCCGCCACACCTCGGATCTCGGCGCCGGTCTGCTCGACGACGACGAGGTGCTGCTCGACGTACCCGACGAGCGCCTGGGGCCGACCCTCGTCGCCGCCGCCCTCGGCGACCACGGGCCCGCGGCCAAACTCCTCGCCGCCACCAGGGAGGGCGCCGAGTGGGAGAACCGTGACCGGTACGCCACCCGCCTCGCCACCTTCGCGCACAGCCGCGAGGAGTGGCTCAGCGACTGGCTGGCCGCCTCCCCGCACGACGCCGACGCCCTGCTCGTGAAGGCCGAGCTGTCCGTGCGCAGGGCGTGGGATTCGCCGGCCCGTGCGGAGCGGCTGCGAGACGTCGGCCCGCTGATCGAGGCGGCGGCCGATGCCGCTCCGCGCGACCCGGTGCCGTGGCGCATTGCCCTCGATCACGCGCGCGGCACGTACGCCACGCATTCCGCTTTCGAGGAACTGTGGGCCCAGGCGGTGGGCCGCTCCTCACACCACTACGGGTGCCATGTCTCCGCCCTCCAGTACCTCTCCGCCCAGTGGTACGGCTCGCACCGCGAGTGCTTCGACTTCGCCGAACAAGCCGCCGAGGACGCGCTGCCGGGATCACTGGTGCAGGCGTTGCCCGTACGCGCGGCCTTCGCGCACCTGCTGAGCGGCGGCACGGCCGGTCGCACCACGGCGATCCCCGGCGAGCGCGTCGACGCGGCGGCCGATCTGGCGATCGCGCTGTCCGCCGAGTACGCGGCGGGGGACCCGTGGCCGGCCGAGGTACGGAACCTGCTGGCGTACGTCCTGGTCACCAGGGGGCGGTGGGCCGACGCCCTGGAACAGTTCCGGCTGATCGGGCCGTACGTGACCTCGTTCCCCTGGGCGTTTCTCAGCGACGACGTGCTGGGCGAGTTCCTGGAACTGCGGGACACGGCGAGGATCCAGGTGGCCACGGCGATGCCTTTGCGGCCTTTGCGCAGGACGGCCCGCGGGGCCGGCACCGGCGGCCATTACGCTTAACCGCTGTGACCACCGCTCGTCTTCCCCTCTTCCCCCTGAACTCGGTGCTGTTCCCCGGCCTGGTGCTGCCGCTGAACATCTTCGAGGAGCGTTATCGCGCCATGATGCGCGACCTGCTGAAGGGCGCGGACTCGGGCGACGACGCCTCTTCCTCCCCCGAGGACGAGCCGCGCCGCTTCGTGGTCGTCGCCATCCGCGACGGCCGTGAGGTCGCCACCACCGCGCCCGGCATGCCGGACTCCACCACCATGGCCGAGCGGGGTCCCGCCGCGGGCTTCGGCCCGGACCCGGTGCAGGCCTTCCACCGGGTGGGCTGCATCGCGGACGCGGCGACGATCCGCGAGCGCGAGGACGGCAGCTACGAGGTGCTGGCCACCGGGACGACCCGCGTCAAGATCCTCTCCGTCGACGCGAGCGGCCCGTACCTCACCGCCGAGGTGGAGGAACTGCCCGAGGAGCCCGGCGACGACGCGGGTGCGCTGGCCGAGGGCGTGCTGCGGGCGTTCCGCAGCTACCAGAAGCGGCTGGCGGGCGCGCGTGAGCGCTCGCTGACCACCGGGGCGGAGCTGCCGGACGAGCCGTCCGTCGTCTCGTACCTGGTGGCCGCCGCGACGGTTCTCGACATCCCGGCGAAGCAGCGCCTGCTGCAGGCGCCCGACATCGCGACCCGCCTGCGCGAAGAGCTGAAGCTGCTGCGCGCCGAGACGGCCGTGATCCGCCACCTGCCCTCGCTGCCGGCGGTGGACCTCACCAGGGCACCCACCAGCCCGAACTGACAACCGACCGGAGGCAGAGCCGCAGTGGCCAAGAAGAAGCGCCAGGCCGGAGGCACCCCGGCGACCGTCGCCCTGACCGAGGCGGGGACGGCGTACACGCTCCACGCGTACGAGCACGATCCGGCGTCCCCGTCGTACGGCGAGGAGGCGGCGGAGGCGATGGGCGTCTCGCCGGACCGCGTCTTCAAGACGCTGGTGGCCGACGTCGACGGCGCGCTGACGGTGGCGGTGGTACCGGTGGCGGGCTCGCTGGACCTCAAGGCACTGGCGGCGGCGGTCGGCGGAAAGCGCGCGGCGATGGCGGACCCGGTGGCGGCGGAACGCACCACGGGCTATGTACGGGGCGGGATCTCGCCCCTGGGCCAGCGCAAGAGGCTCCGTACGGTGCTGGACGCCTCGGCGTCGTCGTACGACACGGTGTGCGTCTCGGCGGGCCGCCGCGGCCTGGAGGTCGAACTGTCCCCGGCGGACCTGGCGAAACTGACGGACGCGGTAATAGCCCCCATCGGCCGCACGTAGGGGAGCGGGCGGCCGATCGTGCCCTGCGGGGCTGTTCCCCACCCCGCCCCTTCCCGAACTGGGGGCAAGCCCCCAGCCCCCAGACAACACAGACGCCCTACGGGCGTGTCCTCAAACGCCGGACGGGCTGGATTCGGCCGCAACCACCCAGCCCCTCCGGCGTTTGAGGAGCGGGGTCTGGGGCGGAGCCCCAGTTCGGGAAGGGTCGGGTCGGGGAAAAGGCCCGCCGCAGGCGTCAGCTCGGCGTACCGTCCTGCGTACCCGAACCCGCACCCGGCCCGGGCATCGGTGCCGCGTCCCCATACCCCGCCCCCCACTCCGGCTCCGGATCCCGCGGTCCGAACAGCGCGGTCAGCCCCAGATGAACCAGCAGCGCCGCCATCGGCCACGCCAGCAACGCCCCCTTCGCCCCCAGCTTGAGCGGCGCGTCGAACGCCACACCCTGCCCGACCTCCCGCGCCCGCTCGACCACATCGCCCGTCGGCCCGATCCAGACGCCGACTCCCCACGCGAGCAGCGAGCCCAGCAGCCCGCCCAGCGCGAGCCCGATGACCAGCGGAATACCGCCACGCCGGTTGAACCAGAAGACCAGGGCCGCACTGACCACGCCGAAGGCGAGCGCCAGCAGCACGAACGTGCCGTCCGCCCCGACCGCTTCCTCACCCTCCGTGTCCTTGAGGAAGACGGCCTTGTCGGTGGAGATCAGCGGCACGCGCGGCGCCAGCCACAGCCACAGCAGTCCGAGCGCGACACCCAGGACCGTAAGCGCCAGGACCACCACAGCGGCCCTGACCACCTCCGTGGAGATGCTGGGGTCCTGTTCCCCGCCCGCGGCCGTCCCCCCGCCGTGGCCGGGGTGGGGCTCGGACGGCGGCTGCGGGGCGCCCCCGGCGTCGGACTTCTGCCAGGGGTCGTTCGGCGGCTGCTGGTGAGGCGGCGTCAGAGGAGCGGTCACCCTGCCATCGTGCCAGGCGCCCCCGGCCCACGCCTCACCGGACCACTGCGGGCGGTCGCCTAACGGACCGCAGCCCTCCGGTACGCCCACGTCGCGACCGCCAGCGAGACAACTCCGACGGCCGCGCACACGGCCAGGTCGAGCGCCACCGCGGGCCAGTCGGGATGCGCGTCGAAGGTCCGCGCGAAAGCCTCGACGCCGTACGTCGAAGGCAGCAGATCCCGGGCGTACGAGATCGGCACGGGCAGCCGCTCGGCGGGCAGCACCCCGAGCAGCAGCGCCGCCGACATGCCCAGCTGCCCGAGCAGCGTCGCGAGTTCCTGGCGCGGCGCGAGCAGCCCGAGCGCCGCGCCGAGACCGGCCAGCGCGGCCCCCGCGAGCGGGACGACGGCCGCCAGCACCCACAGATGCGTGAGCGGCAGCTGGAAGAGCACGCACCCGACGACGGCCGTGACGAACGTGCCCGGCACGGTGAAGGAGGCGTACGCGGCGGCCGCCCCCAGCACCACCGCGGCCGGCGGCACCGGCAGCGTGGCGTAGTGGTCGAGGCCGCCGCTGGCCCGCAGCTGCCCGAAGTACTGGGCGAGCAGGTTCAGCGCGACGAAGGCGACGACGAGCACGCTCGACCCGGCGACGACCGCACGCGCCTCATCGCCCCCGTCGACGACCCCGCGCATCAGAACCATGATCCCGACGGACTGGAACGTCGCCACGAAGAGCAGCGGGATACGCGCCACCCGCGCCCGGGACAACTGCGCCCGGTAGACGGCGGCGAGAGACGGCAGCAGCCGCGCGCGGGGCGCGAGCGGCGCGGGCCACACCTCACCGGCCGCGCCGGCTTCCGTGTCTCTCGCCACCCGGATCCGCATGGAGCCGGTCTCCGCCTCCGCCGGCACGACACTCACGCCTTGACCAGCCCCTTCGTACCGTTCGTGCTTCCGCCGAGTGCCAGGTAGACGTCTTCGAGGCTCGGCGTCGCCAGAGTGAAGTCGTCGAGCGCCGCGAACGCCCTGCCCCCGGTCACGGCGGCGACGGCCGCCCGCGCCTCGTCGGGAGCCAGCCGCAGCACCCAGCGCCGCCCGGACTCCTGCGCGGACTCCCGCAGCGCCGCGACCTCGGGCACGTCCAGCGGCGCCCGTTCCCGCCACACGAGGTCGAGCCGCACCTCACCGGCGACGCGCGCCTTGAGCCCGGCGGGGGTGTCGCACGCGATCACCCGGCCGCTCTCCAGCACCGCGACGCGGTCCAGCACCGTCTCGGCCTCGATGACATTGTGCGTAACGAGCAGCACGGTCGCGCCGTTCTCAGCCCGCCGCCGGTCGACGGCCGCCCACACCGCGCGGCGCGCGACGGGGTCCATGCCGGTGGTCGGTTCGTCCAGTACAAGTACGGGCCGCTCGCCCACCAGTACGGCGGCGAAACAGGCGAGCCGCCGCTGCCCGCCGGAAAGCTTCTTGAGCGGCCGTCCGGCGATGTCGCCCAGGCCCAGCTCTTCGAGTACGCCGTCCCGCTCGGCCCGCGCGGCTTTCGCGGTGAGCCCGCGCAGCCGCCCGGTCGTCTCGGCGGCGAGCGACACGGTCAGCTCGTCCAGCGCGGTCGATTCCTGGCCGAGGTACCCGACGAGCCGTGAGGCGCGCTCGGGATGCCGGACGAGATCGTGCCCGAGCAGCTCGACACTCCCGGAGTCGGGCCGCATGAGGCCGGTCAGCTGACGTACCAAGGTCGATTTACCGGCGCCGTTGGGCCCGAGCAGCCCGAAGATCTCACCGCGGCGTACGTCGAGGGAGATCCCGTCGGTGGCCCGCACGGCCGGTGTCGCGGGCACCCCGCGGCGGCCCCGGGCGGCGGGATACGTCTTGACCAGCTCCCGCACCGCACACACGACTCCCGTGCTGCGTCCCGCCTGCGCTGTGCCCGTACTCACGAGGGACGAGCCTACGGGGTTCCCGGCCGGGCGCGGTCCCCGGGGCGGCGCGGGGTCCCTCCCCTGGGCAACTCCAGCCCCTCCGGCGTTCGAGGAGCGGGGTCTGGGGCGGAGCCCCTCACGCGGCGGAGCCGCAAAGTGTCACAGCGGGAAGGGGCGGGTCGGGGAACAGCCCCGCAGGGCCACCCACCCGCACTCCCTACTCCCCCGCCGTCACATGCTCCGCCGCCGCCCGTACGTCGATCTCTCGCCAGAAGCCCGCCCTGATCGCGTACCGGTCGTGCTCGTCGATCTGGTCATCCTTGTGCGCGAGCAGCCCGAACCGTGCCGCGTACCGCAGCAGTTCGCCGTCGATCCGGTGCGGAATCCTCGGGTACATCGTCGACAGCTTCTGCGTGTGGCCGGGGTCCGGCAGTCGTTCCATCCACCGCCGGGCGAAGACCTGCCCGACCTCGAACGGGTCGCCGCCGACCGTCGTGATGTCCTCTTCACGGTCCGCCCAGCGCTGCTCCGCACTGGTCAGCTGCGCCAGCGTCGGCAGCGAGGCGGTCTCGGCCGGCTCGCCCAGCGCACTGCCGTTACCCGGACGCTCCGCCCAGCCCTTGTCGGACGACCAGCGCAAGGTGGCCCCGGTGGCGGCGCCCGCCGCCGGGGCGGTGTTCGGATGCGGATGCTGCGCCGCCTGCGTGCCGGGCCCGCGCAGGCTCGCGAGGTCCTTCGGGGTCGGCACGCCCTTGGTGCCGTGCGCAGGATGCGCCCCCTCCTCGGAACCGTTCGCGGCGCCGGCCGACGCGGTAGCCGGCGGGGCGGCGGAATCCGCCGCCCCCGCGGACCCGTTCCGTGCAGCGCCCGAACCCGCCGCTTCGGCTTCGGCCCGCGCCTGAGCCTGAGCCTGGGAGTGCGCCGCCCGCTCGGCCCGCTCCGCCGAAGCCGCGAGCGCCGACTCCGGCAGCGGGGCGGACAGGATCGCGGCGATTTCCGGCCGCGGCACCGGCGGCGGCGCGCAGATCCCGGTGAGGTCCTTGGCCCGTACGGCCTTGGTGATCCAGACCCGGTCAAGGACACGCCGCTCGTCGGCCTCGGCGACCAGGTCCTCGGACTGGTTGTAATCCCCGTCCGCGGCCTGCACCGCCCACAGGTGCACCGCTACGCCGTGCTCCTTCGCCGACATCAGCCCCGGTAGCAGATCCCCGTCCCCGGTCACCAGCACAATGTCCGAACAGGCGCGATTTCTGGCCAGCTCGGTCAGTTCCGCGTGCATCGCCGCGTCGACGCCCTTCTGCGCCCACCGCCCGTCGCTCCGGGTCAGAGCGCCGAGCCTGACCGTCACGCGCGGCATGACCCGCAGTCGCCGGTGCTCGGGCTGCGGAACGCGGTCGGGCGCGCCGTCGAACCAGTAGATGCGGAGCAGCGGCTGCTGCGTATCCGCTTCGGCCCGTTCTCGCAGGCCCTGGATGAGGGCCGCGTGATCCACGGTGATGCGGGAGCGGGCCGGTTCTCCGGCGAGCAGGCTCGCGGCGGCGCCCAGCAGATAGCCGGCGTCCACCAGGACGACGCAGCGGTCCACGCGTTCCACCCTCTTTCGGGAACCTCGGGATCGAAAGGTGCTCAGGTGCTTCGGCAGTGCTTGGGGAGATGCTTCAGGCTTCCTTCGAGTCTGCCCGACTGCGTAAGGGTTAACGGCCGGAACTCGATCATCGGCGTGGCGGATGCCGAAGTTGCTTCGTAACAGCCCCAATTACGCACGGTAATGATCCAAAATGCGAGCTATGTCGACCTGTGTGAATCTGGTCCCGGCCCTGGCCCCCAGAACCCCCACAGGAGGCAGCACCATGGCCAAGAACAAGAATCGCAAGCAGGGCGCCCAACAGGACCGCGCGTCCTCGGTGGTCCGTGGAACCGAGCAGGCCAAGGACAGTGCCTTCGAGTCCCACGCCCAGCCGCAGACGCACGCTCAGGGCAGCCCTGCTGATGTTGCCCGTAAGCACCAGCGGCGCTTCGGCCACAACTGACCCCGCCGCGCAGGTACATGAAGAAGGGGCGCACCCGTGACGACGGGTGCGCCCCTTCTCACTACGTGCTCAGCCCGCCAGGCAGGACGGGCCGAGCAGCACCTTCAGGTCTCCGAAGAGCGCCGGATCCGGCTGCACGCGGTGCCGGTCGAGCCGCAGCACCGTCGTCTTGCGGGCCCCCTGGAGCTTGATCCGGACCTCCGTGTTGCCCCGGTGGTGCTTGAGGATCTCGCCGAGCTTGGTGACCATCGGCGGCGTCACCTTCACCGTCGGGATGGTGAGGACCACGGGCGCGTTGGTCCCCGCCGACGACACGTCCGGAACCATCAGCTCCATCGCCACAAGCCGCGGAATGTCCTCACGCTTGTCGAGCCGGCCCTTGACGAAGACCACGGTGTCCTCGACCAGCTGGGTCGAGACCAGCTGGTACGTCGCCGGGAAGAACATGCACTCGATGGAGCCGGCCAGGTCCTCGACGGTCGCGATCGCCCAGGCATTGCCCTGCTTGGTCATCTTGCGCTGAAGGCCCGAGATGATGCCGCCGATGGTGACGATCGCGCCGTCGGAGTGCTCACCGCCGGTGAGCTGGGAGATCGCGGCGTCGGCCTTGTCGCTCAGCACGTGCTCGATACCGAAGAGAGGGTGGTCCGAGACGTACAGGCCGAGCATCTCGCGCTCCTGCGCGAGCAGGTAGGACTTCTCCCACTCGATGTCGGAGAACTCCACGTCGAGCCCGAAGCCCGGCTCGTCGCTCTCCTCCTCGCCGCCGCCGAAGAGGTCGAACTGCCCCTCCGCCTCCTTGCGCTTGACCTGCACCACGTTGTCGATCATCGGCTCGTGGTGCGCGACGAGGCCCTTGCGGGTGTGCCCCATCTCGTCGAAGGCACCGGCCTTGATGAGCGATTCGACGGTCCGCTTGTTGCAGACGACCGCCTCGACCTTGTCGAGGAAGTCCGGGAACGAGCTGTACTTCCCCTTCGCCTTCCGGCACCGGATGATCGAGTCCACCACGTTCTGCCCGACGTTGCGAATGGCGGTCAGGCCGAACAGGATCACGTCGTCGCCCTGCGCCGCGAAGTTCGACTGCGACTCGTTCACATTGGGCGGCAGCACCTTGATGCCCATGCGCCGGCACTCGTTCAGGTAGACGGCCGACTTGTCCTTGTCGTCCTTGACGGAGGTCAGCAGCGCCGCCATGTACTCGGCGGGGTAGTTCGCCTTGAGGTACGCCGTCCAGTAGGTGACCAGTCCGTACGCCGACGAGTGGGCCTTGTTGAACGCGTATCCGGCGAAGGGCACCAGCACGTCCCACAGCGCCTGGATCGCCGCGTCGGAGTACCCCTTCTTCTTCGCGCCCGCCTGGAAGAGGACGAAGTTCTTCTGGAGCTCGTCGGGCTTCTTCTTGCCCATCACGCGGCGCAGGATGTCGGCCTCGCCGAGCGAGTAGCCGGCGATGATCTGCGCGGCCTTCTGCACCTGCTCCTGGTACACGATCAGGCCGTGGGTGAGGCCGAGGACCTCCTTGAGAGGCTCCTCCAGCTCCGGGTGGATCGGCGTGATCTCCTGCTGGCCGTTCTTGCGCAGCGCGTAGTTCGTGTGCGAGTTCATGCCCATCGGGCCCGGCCGGTACAGGGCCGAGACGGCGGAAATGTCCTCGAAGTTGTCGGGCTTCATCAGCCGCAGCAGGGACCGCATCGGGCCGCCGTCGAACTGGAACACACCGAGCGTGTCACCGCGGCACAGCAGCTCGTACGTCGCCGGGTCGTCCAGCGGGAGGCTGAGCAGCTCCAGGTCGATGCCCTTGTTGGACTTCACCATCTTGACGGCGTCGTCCATGATCGTGAGGTTGCGCAGGCCCAGGAAGTCCATCTTCAGCAGGCCGAGCGACTCGCAGCTCGGGTAGTCCCACTGGGTGATCGTCACGCCGTCGCTGTGCCGCACCCACACCGGCACATGATCGGTGATCGTCTCGCTGGACATGATCACGCCGGCCGCGTGCACGCCCATCTGCCGGACCAGGCCCTCGACACCCTTCGCAGTATCGATGACCTTCTTCACGTCCGGCTCGTTCTCGTACATCGCCCGGATCTCGCCCGCCTCGCTGTAGCGCGGGTGCTTCGGGTCGGTGATGCCGTTGAGGTCGATGCCCTTGCCGAGTACGTCGGCGGGCATGGCCTTGGTGAGCCGGTCGCCCATCGCGTACGGGTAGCCCAGGACGCGCGCGGAGTCCTTGATCGCGTTCTTGGCCTTGATCTTGCCGTACGTACCGATCATGGCGACCTTGTCGGCGCCGTACTTCTCCGTCACATACCGGATCACCTCGCCGCGCCTGCGCTCGTCGAAGTCGATGTCGACGTCGGGCATGGAGATGCGCTCGGGGTTGAGGAACCGCTCGAAGATCAGGCCGTGCTCGATCGGGTCGAGGTCGGTGATGCCCATGGCGTACGCGACGATCGAACCGGCCGCGGAGCCACGCCCCGGACCGACCGCGATGCCGTTGTTCTTGGCCCACATGATGAAGTCGGCGACCACGAGGAAGTACCCCGGGAAGCCCATGTCGATGATGATCTTCATCTCGTACTCGACCTGCTGGAGCCGGTCTTCCGGGATGCCGTTCGGGTAGCGCCGGGCCATGCCGCGCATGGTCTCCTCGCGGAACCACGTCACCTCGGTGAAGCCCTCGGGCACCTCGAACTTGGGCATCAGGTTCCGCTCCTGGAACCAGCCCTCCGTGTCGATCTGCTGCGCGACCAGGAGCGTGTTGGCGCAGCCCTCCTGCCAGGCGTCCGAGGAGTCGACGGCGTACATCTCGTCGGTCGACTTCAGGTAGTAGCCGGTGCCGTCGAAGCGGAAGCGGTCAGGGTCGGAGAGGTTCTTGCCGGTCTGGATGCACAGGAGGGCGTCGTGCGCGGTCGCCTCGTTGGCGTAGGTGTAGTGCGAGTCATTCGTCACCAGCGGCGGAATGTTGAGCTTCTTGCCGATCTCCAGCAGACCGTCACGGACCCGGCGCTCGATCTCGATGCCGTGGTCCATCAGCTCCAGGAAGTACTTGCCCTCGCCGAAGATGTCCTTGTAGTCCGACGCCGCCTGCACTGCCTCGTCGAACTGCCCGAGCCGCAGCCGCGTCTGCACCTCGCCCGACGGACACCCGGTGGAGGCGATCAGGCCCTCCGACCACTGGGAGATCGTCTCCTTGTCCATGCGCGGCCACTTCGTCAGCCAGCCCTCGGCGTACGCGTCCGAGGAGAGCCGGAAGAGGTTGTGCAGGCCGGTCTTGTTCGCCGCCCAGATCGTCTTGTGCGTATATCCACCGGAACCGGACACGTCGTCGCGCTTCTGGTGCGGCTGGCCCCACTGGATGCGCCGCTTGTTGCGCCGCGACTCGGGCGCGACGTACGCCTCGATGCCGATGATCGGCGTCACACCCGCCTTCTTCGCCGAATGGAAGAAGTCGTACGCCCCGTGCAGGTTGCCGTGGTCGGTCATCGCGATGTGCGACATGCCCATCTCGTTGCAGGCCTCGAACATGTCCTTGAGCCGCGCGGCACCGTCCAGCAGCGAGTACTGGGTGTGAACGTGGAGGTGCGTAAAGGGCGGCTTGGTCACGGTGAAGGCCTCCGGCAAAACGGTCGGTGACAGGTTGGGTGGACAGCTCGGAAGTCTACTTCGGCGGACTGACAGCGAGGGGGCACTCACGAGTACGGTCAGGCGTTGGACAAGGGAATCACCTGCGGAATCACCTGTCCCATTTGCCATGTACGTCATGCACCAGGAGGCCACCGGCGATGTCGGTCCAGCAGACAGACGCAACTCAGCGCGGCGAGCAGATCCTCGCCGTCTTCGAGACCGCGTTCGGCAGGCTCCTGGCCGCCGACCCGGCCGCCTTCCGGGTGAAGTTCCGCAAGATGGCCGCCTCTGCCTTCGCCTTCTACCGGGGCACGGCCGGCCTGTTCTACGCCGACCTGGAGCGCGAGCAGAACGCCGGCCCGTACCTGGACGAGCGCACCGGGCGGGTGTGGATCCACGGCGATCTGCACGCCGAGAATTTCGGCACGTACATGGACTCCCAGGGCCGGCTGATCTTCAACGTCAACGATTTCGACGAGGCGTACGTCGGCCCCTTCACCTGGGACCTCAAGCGCTTCGCGGCCTCCGTCGCGCTCATCGGCTACACCAAGGCGCTGAGCGACGACCAGATCACTGATCTGGTGCTGACGTACGCCGCCGCCTACCGCGAGCGCATCCACGCCCTGGCGACCGGAGCGAAGAATGACGAGGTGCCGCCCTTCACCCTGGACACGGCCGAGGGCCCGCTGCTCGGCGCGCTGCGCTCCGCCCGCTCGCTGACCCGCTTCGGGCTGCTCGAATCGATGACCGAGATCCGCGACTTCGAGCGCCGCTTCGCTCCCGACGGCGGTTCGGTCGACCTCGACGCCGCCACCCGCTACAAAGTCCTGGCGGCCTTCGACGGTTACCTGGAGACGCTGCCCGAGTCCAGCCTGACCCGCCCCGACTCCTACCGCGTGAAGGACGTCGTCGGGCGGCGTGGCGTCGGAATAGGGTCTGCCGGTCTGCCCTCGTACAACATCCTGCTCGAAGGCAACAGCGACGCCCTCGAGAACGACGTCGTGATCTACATGAAGCAGGCGCAGACCCCGGCGGTCTCCCGGCACATCACCGACAGCGCCGTCCGCGAGTACTTCCAGCACGAGGGCCACCGCACGGTGATCTCGCAACGCGCCCTCCAGGCGCACGCGGATCCGTGGCTGGGCTGGACGGAGCTGGACGGGGCGGGGCAGCTGGTCGCGGAGGTCTCGCCGTACGCCGTGGACCTGGACTGGTCGGACATCGACGAGGTGGAGGAGATCGCGGCGGTCGTCGCCGACCTCGGCAGGGCGACCGCCACCATGCACTCGGCGGCGGACGACGAGAGCGGCCACTCGCTGGTGCCGTTCTCCACCGAGCGCGCGATCGACGCGGCGATCGCGCGCTCGGTGGACAACTTCGGAAGCCTGCTGGTGGACTTCGCGCACTCCTACGGAGCGCGGGCGCGGGCCGACCACCAGATCTTCGTCGACCTGTTCCGCAACGGCCGGATCCCCGGCCTCTGACCGGCCACCCACCACGGCTTTAGGGCTCCCTTACAGCGACCCGTGGCAAACTCACCAGCTATGGACGTATCGGGGACGCAGCTGAGGGCGGTGCGGGCGGCGCTTTTCACCGCGCTCGTTGTCACGCTCTCCGCCGCGTCCCATGTGCTGCTCTCCCGGGTCCCGCTGCCGCTGACCGTGGTGGCCGGGATCGCGGCCGCCGTGTTCGCCGTCGCGTACGCACTGGCGGGCCGGGAGCGCGGCTTCGGCGCGATCGCCGGTCTGCTCGTACCGCTGGAGCTGGCCGCCGACACGGTCTTCACCACCGGACAGCACCTCTGTTATGGCGCTGCGGGCGGTCCGGTCGCGGGCTCTTTACGCTCGGTCGGGTTCGATGTGCTGTGCGGCGGCGGCGCGAAGGGCGAGCTCGGTGCTCCGCTCGTACGGGCCACGGGCCCCCAGGAGAGCGCTGCCGCCCTCCTCAGCTCCCCCGATCCCGCCTTGCCCTGGCTGCTGCTCGGCGCCCACATCGCGGTGGGGCTGCTCGCCGCGGCCTGGCTGCGGCGCGGTGAGGCGGCGCTCGCCGGTGTGGTGCGGACCGTGGCCGCGTTCACCTTCCGGCCGCTGCTGATCGCCGTCGCCGCGACCGGCGCGGCCCACTGGCCCGTACGCCGCGCGGTGCGGCCCGCCCGCCGGGTCCGTACCGCCTCCCCCGGCCGTCTGTTCGTGCACTCCGTAGGACGCAGGGGCCCGCCGCGCTCGGCATGCGTTTTCGCCTGAGCCCAGCAGCCCCCTACTCCAGCCCCCCCCAGTCCCCTTACGGAGAACACGACCATGAGTGCACGCAACAACCAGGCCAACAAAGCAGCGGCTCGCGAGCGGCTGCGCGCCGAGCGCGAGCGTCAGGCCAAGAAGGACAGGACCCGCCGCCAGCTGATCGTCGCCCTTTCGATCGTCGGCGTCCTGGCGGTGGCCGGCGGCGTCGGATACGGCGTCATGCAGGCGAACAAGCCCTCCGCCTGGGAGGCCGCCAAGAACGAGAAGCAGATCACCGCTCCGGCGAACACCGAAGGCAAGGACGGCACGACCGTCGTCGTCGGCAAGAAGGACGCCAAGAAGACGCTGGAGCTGTACGAGGACTCGCGCTGCCCCGTCTGCGCGACGTTCGAGCAGGCCAACGGCGAGACGATTGTGAAGGACGTCGACGCCGGCAAGTACAAGGTCAAGTACATCGGCGCCACCTTCATCGACACGACCATCCCCGGCGAGGGCTCGCGGAACGCGCTGAGCGCGCTGGGCGCCGCGCTCGACGTCAGCCCCGAGGCGTTCCTGGAGTACAAGGGCGCGCTGTACTCGCAGAAGAACCACCCCGAGGAGCAGGACGACAAGTTCGCCAAGGACGACTACCTGATCAAGGTGGCCGACGAGGTGGACGCCCTCAAGGGCAACAAGAAGTTCCAGCAGAACGTGCAGAACGGCACCTTCGACGCCTGGGCGCTCAAGATGTCGGACACCTTCGACAAGAGCGGCGTGAAGGGCACGCCGACGCTCAAGATGGACGGCAAGAAGGTCACCGGTTCGGACGGCGAGAACCCGCCCATGACGTCCGCAGAGTTCAAGACCGCGATCGACAAGGCCCTCAAGGCGTAGCGGCCGCACGGCACTTCACCCAAGGGTGGGGATACGTTTTTGCGTTTGCCCACCCTTGGGCCGTACTGATCAGTAATGTACGGCCGTGACCAGTCGATTCGCTTCATCTCCCAGCCGCCGCACGGCTCTCAAGGCCGCCGCCGCCACCGCTGTCGCCGCCCCTGTCGTCGCCGGTACGAGTTCCAGAGCCGCTGCCGCCGACGCCGTACAGAGACCCGTATTCCTCCATGGAGTCGCTTCCGGCGACCCGTTGCCCGACGGCGTCCTCCTGTGGACCCGAATAACTCCCACCCCTGACGCCGGGCCGGGCTCCGGCAAGGGGCCCGACGTGGCGGTGAGTTGGGAGGTCGCCGAGGACAAGGGGTTCTCGAAGACCGTCGCCCGCGGTACGACGACCGCGAGTGCGGCGACCGACCACACCGTCAAGGTCGACGTAAGGGGCTTGGCTCAGGGAGCCGCCTATTACTTCCGCTTCACCGCGGGTGAGGTCGTGTCCCCCACCGCCCGCACCCGCACCGCTCCGGCCGCCGACGCCACCACGCCCGGTGTGCGCTTCGGCATCGTCTCCTGCGCCAACTGGGAGTCGGGTTACTTCTCGGCGTACCGGCACCTCGCCGCCCGCGCCGACCTGGACGCGGTCCTCCACCTCGGCGACTACCTCTACGAGTACGCGACCGGCGCCTACCCCGCGCTCCCGTCTGTCGTACGGCAGCACGAGCCGGCCCACGAGATCCTCACCCTCGCCGACTACCGCACCCGCCACGGCAAGTACAAGACCGACGCCGACCTCCAGGCCCTGCACGCCGCGCACCCGGTCATAGCCATCTGGGACGACCACGAAATCGCCAACGACGCCTGGTCGGGCGGCGCGGAGAACCACACGCCGGGCGCGGAGGGCGAGTGGTCCGCGCGCGTGGCCGCCGCGAAGCAGGCGTACTTCGAGTGGATGCCGGTCCGCGCCTCCACGGAGGGCACCGTCTACCGACGGCTGCGCTTCGGCAAACTGGCCGATCTGCACCTGCTCGACCTGAGGTCGTTCCGCTCCCAGCAGGCGAAAATCGGCAACGGCTCGGTCGACGACCCCGAGCGTACGATCACGGGCCGCGCCCAGCTGGACTGGCTCAAGTCCGGACTCGCCTCCTCCGACGCCGCCTGGAAGCTGGTCGGTACGTCGGTGATGATCTCGCCGGTGGCCTTCGGCTCCGTACCGGCCCATCTGCTGGAGCCGCTGGCCGAGTTGGTCGGTCTGCCCAAGGAAGGACTCGCGGTCAACGTCGACCAGTGGGACGGCTACACCGACGACCGCAAGGAGCTGATCACCCACCTCAGGGACCGGGCGATCAAGAACACGGTCTTCCTGACCGGTGACATCCACATGGCGTGGGCCAATGACGTGCCGGTCAGGGCGGCGACGTATCCGCTCTCACCGTCGGCGGCGACCGAGTTCGTGGTCACCTCGGTCTCCTCGGACAACCTCGACGACATCCTGCACGTCGCGCCGCAGACCGTCTCGCTGGTCGCCGCCACGGCGGTCAAGGCCGCCAACCGCCATGTGAAGTGGCTGGACATGGACTCACATGGCTTCGGCGTCCTCGACATCACGGGCGAGCGCTCACAGATGGACTACTTCGTCATCTCCGACAAGACGCGGCAGGACGCGACCGCGCGCTGGGCGCGCTCGTACCGCACGCTCAGCGGAACGCAGAAGGTCGAGCGGGTGAACCAGCCGGTTCTCTGACAGGCGATTTTCAGCCACCAGGCAACCTGTTACGAGCAGATCACGCCAGGAGGCGGGTGGCGTTAATCCGCCATCCGAATGCGGACACACCACCCGCCTCGGTAGCCCCAGGCCTTACCTGCGCATCTCAAAGTCTGGACCAGGCCGAAACTTTTCGTCCCGATGCCCCAATTGCTCTGTGAATTGATTGGGCTTGATCGCTTCTCATCAAGATCTGACATGCACACATAACCTCCGGGCAGCGGCGAGGAACAACCCACCCTCGCCCACCCCCGCGAGGAGTCAACGTGCGTGCTCTTGCCCGTATATCCCCCCTTCTGCGCAAGCGGTTCATCGGTACGGCGGTAATGGCCGGAACCCTGGCCCTGTCCACCCTGTCCGCACCCGCCGGCATGGCCGTCGCCAAGGCGCCCACGGAGAAGTGCGTCGAGGACACCCACGCGAGCGCCACCGCCCGCGCGGCGCGTCCCTCGGGCGACCAGCACGCCCACGAGCCCAACGAGGTCACGGCCGCCAAGGCCCAGGCCATGGACGCGGACCTGCGCGAGAGACTCGACAAGCTGCGTACGTCGGGCGGCGCCGCCAGGGACTTCTCGGCCACCGCCGTCACGAACATCCCGGTGTACTTCCACGTCATCCACAGCGGCACCACCGGCAAGCTGACGACGACCGACATCAACAACCAGATGGCGGTCCTCAACTCGGCGTTCGGCGGCCAGGGCACCGGAAACGTCAACTCCAACTTCCAGTTCACGCTGGCCGCCACGGACTACACGGACAACGCCTCCTGGTACAACCTGGCGTCCGGCTCGACCGCCGAGAAGGAGATGAAGGCCGCACTGCGTCAGGGCGGCGCCGGCGCGCTCAACTTCTACACCGCCAACCTCAGCGGCGGTCTGCTCGGCTGGGCGACCTTCCCGAGCTCGTACCAGTCCAACCCGACCATGGACGGCGTCGTCGTCCTCGACAAGTCGCTCCCGGGCGGCAGCTCCGCCAACTACAACGAGGGCGACACCGCCACCCACGAGGTCGGCCACTGGCTGGGGCTCTACCACACCTTCCAGGGCGGCTGTAACGGCAACGGCGACTACGTCACCGACACCCCGGCCGAGAAGAGCGCCGCGTACCAGTGCCCGACCGGCCGTGACTCCTGCGCCAGCAAGCCCGGCGTCGACCCGGTCCACAACTTCATGGACTACACGTACGACAACTGCATGTACCAGTTCACGACCGGCCAGGTGATGCGGATGACCGACAGCTGGACGGCGTACCGAGCCGGCTGACCGACCCCGGTACTCCCGAGGCCTCGCGCGTCCCGCCGAAGCGGGTACGCGCGGGGCCCCGCGCCGCTCTACAGCGTCGCCAGGAACCCGGCCGCGACCTTCCACGTCTGCGCGGCCGCATCGGCGTCGTAGTCCGGCAGATCCGGGTCGGTGTAGAGGTGCCCGGCTCCCGGATAGCGATAAATCTCCACGTCCGCACCGGCCCGCCGCATCCGCAGGTACCAGGCGTTCAGCCAGTCGTCGGACTCGAAGGGATCCGGGTCCGCGACATGCAGCTGTACGGGCAGATCGTGCGCCGAAGCGTCGTCCGCGATGTCCGAGGTGCCGTGCAGAAGCAGCAGCCCACGGGCCTTCTCGTCACCGAGCGCCAGGTTCTGCGCGACGGACCCGCCGAAGGAGAAACCGGCGTACACCAGACCGCTCTCGGAGTGCGGGGCAGCCGCGAGAACGGCACGCCGCAGCAGCTCGTCCCGGCCGATGGCGTCCTTGATCGCCATACCCTCCTCCACGGTTTCGGCGGTTTGCCCGTCGAAGAGGTCGGGCACGTGCACCTGGTGCCCGGCGGCACGTAGCCGCTCTGCCGCGGCGTGCACCGCCGGGCGCAGACCGCAGACGGAGTGGAAAAGCATGATGTCCATCCCGTCATCCTCCCATTTAGCGTCGGAGTCATGGAGAACGTACTGCGCCCGTTGCTCATCATCGGTGGCTCGGTCACGCTCACGCTGCTCGTCGGCTGGGCCGCCGATCTCTTTCTGCGCCGGACCGATGCCCGTCACCACGAGACCCCCCTGTGGGGCCTGCTGCGCCGCTGCCGTGTCCCACTGCAGGTGCTGCTGCTCGCTGCGGTCCTGAGAGGGGCGTACGAGAAGACCGACCTGAGCATCGTCCGCGACCACAGGGCCGGCATCGGCCAGGTGCTCTCCCTGGTGCTGATCGGCGCCGGCGCCTGGCTGGTGATACGGATCGCCTCCGCGATCGTGGAGTCGTCGTACGCCCGCTACGCGTCCACGACACGCGATCCCGCCCGAGTGCGGCGCGTCCGTACCCAGGTGACGCTGATCATGCGGATCGTGACCGCCGTCGTGGCGGTGGTGGCGGCCGGTGCGATGCTGATGACCTTCCCCGGCATGAAGGCGGTCGGTACGTCAATGCTCGCCTCGGCCGGAATCATCGGCATCGTCGCCGGTGTCGCGGCCCAGTCGACCCTCGGCAACCTCTTCGCCGGCTTCCAGATCGCCTTCGGCGACATGGTGCGCATAGGGGACACGGTGGTCGTGGACGGCGAGTGGGGCACGGTGGAGGAGGTCACGCTCACGTTCCTGGCCGTACGGACCTGGGACGAGCGGCGGATCACGATGCCGGTGTCGTACTTCACCAGCAAGCCGTTCGAGAACTGGTCGCGCGGCGGCGCCCAGATGACCGGCACGGTCTTCCTCCACCTCGACCACAGCGCGCCGGTGGACCTGATGCGGGAGAAGCTCCAGGAGATCCTGGGCACATGCAAGGCCTGGGACGGCCGCGACTGGGGCCTGGCGGTCACCGACACGACGCCGAACACCATGGAGGTACGGGCGGTCGTCACCGCCAAGGACGCGGACGACGTCTGGACCGTGCGGTGCACCGTGCGCGAACAGCTGATCGGCTGGCTGACCGAGAAGCACCCGTACGCGCTCCCCCGCATCGCGACAGCCCCGGCGGCCCACCCACCCAACGGCAACGGCCGCCCCCTGTCGGAGGCGATCACGCAGGCCGAGGACGACACGACCGACCCGACCCCGCGCACGGGCCGCGGGTGACGCGACACGGACCCGGCCCCGGGCGCCGGCCATCGCCCTACCTCAGGCTGCGCACATCAAGGTGATGCAGCACCCGGTCGACAACCTCCGGGTCCGCCCCCGGTTCGTTCCGCGCGGACAGCACCTCGTGCCGCGCCGCCGACATCATCTCGCGCTGGATCCGGTGCACGGACTTCACCCGCTCGACGCGCTGCGCGTACGCCTCGCGCCGCTCATCGTCCACGATGTCCGGACTGATCCTGGCCCCGATGTCGAACGCACCACGCAGGAGCCGCTCCAGGACGTCCTCCGGCAGGTCCTCGACGTCCTGGATCTCCTTGAGCCTGCGCTTGGCGGCCTTGGCGGCCCGTACCGCCAGCTCGTGTTCGAGCTCGCGCTCCGCCCCCGTGTCCGCGCGTACGCCGAGCCTGCGCACCAGCCACGGCAGCGTGAGCCCCTGAACGACAAGGGTCGTCAGGATGACGGCGAACGCGACGAAGATGATCTCCTCCCGCGCCGGGAACGGCGAACCGTCGGCCGTCTTGAGCGGAATCGCCAGCGCCAGCGCGACCGACGCCACGCCCCGCATCCCCGACCACCACATGACGACGGTCTCCCGCCAGCTGACGGGAATGTCCTCGTCGTAGTCCCGCAGCGTGTGCAGCCGCTTGGCCAGCCAGGTCGCCGGCAGCAGCCACGCCAGCCGTACGCCGACGACCACCGCGACGATCGCTCCACCCCAGCCGAGCATCTCGCCCAGGCGATCGTCGGCCGTACCGAAGACGTTGTGCAGCTCAAGGCCGATCAGCCCGAAGGCGATGCCGGTGACCAGGGTGTCGACGATCTGCCAGAAGGTCCGTCCGGCGATGCGGCCGAGTACGTCGTCGGCGTCGACGGCGTGCTCGGCCAGATACAGCGCGATGACGAGCACGGCGAGCACGCCGGACCCCTTGAACTCCTCAGCCAGCACATAGGCGACGAAGGGCGCCAGCAGCGTCAGGCTGATCTGCAGGGTCGCGTCGCCGAGGTAGCCCATCAGCTTGTCGGTCATCCAGCCGAGCCCGAACCCGACGACGACGGCGACGAGAGCGGAAAGGAAGAGCTCGCCGACCGCGACCGGCCAGGAGAACGTTCCGCTCACCGCCGCCGCGATCGCCACGTGATAGAGCACGATGGCCGTCACATCGTTGAACAGCCCCTCGCCCTCCAGGATCGACACGAGCCGCCGCGGCAGCCCCAGCGACCCGGCCACGGCAGTCGCCGCGACCGGGTCGGGCGGGGCGACGAGCGCGCCCAGCGCGATGGCCGCGGCGAGCGGCAGCCCCGGGACGAGGGCGCCCGCGACCGCGGCCACCGCGGCCATCGTCACGAAGACGAGCGCCACAGCGAGCAGCAGGATCGGCCTGATGTTCGCGGCGAACTGCCGCCAGGAGGTGCGCTGTACGGCGGCGTACAGCAGCGGCGGCAGGACCAGCGGCAGGATGTACTCGGGCGGGATCTCGACATTCGGTACGAACGGCAGCAGCGCCAGGACGATCCCGGCGAGCGTCATCAGTACCGGCGCCGGCAGCCCGAGGCGCTCCCCGAGCGGCACCGTGACGACGGCCCCCAGCAACAGCAGGAACAGTAGGGCCAATTGATCCACGGTGCACCTTCCGGCCATTCTGAAATCTCAACCATCTGGACGATCAAGACCCCAAGCGTGCCACTACTCCCGGATCCGCTGCCGGATCCAGACGCCGGCTTCCTTCAGTACGCCGTTGCCGGTCCAGGTGTCGCCGTTACAGGTGCCGGTTTTGAAGACGGCTCCCGAGCGGTCGTCGTCGGAGTAGTTCCAGTTGGTCCAGGAGATCTTCTTGCGCTTCATCAGGTCGAGGAAGCGCTGGGACTGGGCGAAGTCGTTGGCGCCCTCACCGGCGTAGTTCTGCGTGCCGAACTCGGTGACGAACACCGGCAGCCGGTCGGAGGCCCGGTTGAGGGCGTTCAGGTACTCGTCCCGGTGGGAGGCGGCGTAGAAGTGGAAGGTGTACATGATGTTGGAGGCGCTCACCGGGTTACGGACGACCTCCTGCTCGTCGGCGCCCTCCGAGACGCCGAACGAGGACCATGCGCGCGTGCCGACCAGCACCACCGCGTCCGGGTCCTGCGCCCTGATGACGGGGATGATCTTCTCGGCGTACGACTTGATCTTCGACCAGCTCGTGCCGGACGGCTCGTTGGCTATTTCGTAGAGGACGCCGGGGTTGTCCTTGTACTTCTTCGCCATCGCGGTGAAGAAGGTCTTGGCGCGCGAGAAGTTGAAGTTCGGGTCGCCCGGGTCGAGCATGTGCCAATCGATCACGGCGTACATGCCGCGCCGGTGCGCGCCGTCGACGAACTTCTGGGCCAGCGCGGTGAAGCGCTGCGGGTCACTCTCGTAGCCGCCCTCCTGGACGTACGTCGAGACGCGCAGGACGTCGGCGCGCCAGTCGCCGGCGAGAGCGTCGAGCGACCCGTCGGTGACGCACTGGGAGTACCACTGGGTGCCGTGGGTGCTCATTCCGCGCAGTTGGACAGCCTGGCCCTGCTCGTTGCAGAGCTGGCGGCCGCAGACCTTGAGCTGTCCGTTGGCGGAGACGGCGGAGGAGGCGGAGGAGGCGGATTCGGTGGCGCCGACAGGCGACTGGAGTGCGATCACAACTCCGAGCGCCAAGGTGAAGAGCAGGGGTTTGCGCATGGGGGTGGTGCTCCCTTCGGGTGGGGTCCGGTACGGGAGTTCGCGTGAAAGTTAGGGTTGTTTCCCATTACCGTCAAGAGTGTTGGGAAACTTTCCTAACCATTAGCGGGACAGCGAAAATGGGGCCACAGCGTTGAGCTGTGACCCCATGAGCGCCTCTGAGCTGCGCCTACAACCCGCGCCTCATCGCCTGGTGCGCAATCCCCGCGTCCGGGAATTCCGGCCCGTACACGGCGTACCCGAGCCGCTTGTAGAAGCCGAGCGCGTGCGTCTGCGCGTGCAGGTCCACCGCGCGCAGCCCCCGCTCCCTCGCCGCGTCCTCGATCGCCAGCACCAGCGCCGCCCCGACGCCGAGCCCGCGCGCCTCGCGGCTGACGGCGAGGCGGCCGAGCGAGCCGACCGACTCGTCCCCGCCGGTCTTGCCGGCCGCGGCGGCGCCGTACAGCAGCCGTCCCGTGCCGAGCGGCAGTCCCTCGCCGGTCACGGCCAGAACGTGCACCGCGCCGGCGTCGTACGCGTCGTACTCGATGTCGGCGGGCACCCGCTGCTCGACGACGAAGACCTGCTTGCGTACGGCGAAACAGGCCTCCATGTCGGCGGGCCCGTCAGCGATCCGGACGACGTACGCAGCAGACGTACTCATCGCCGCGCGCTCACTCGCTCTCGGCGCGGATCACGTCCAGCGCCTTCTGCAGGTCGGCGGGGTACGCGCTCTCGAACTCGACCCACTGCCCGTCCGACGGGTGCTCGAAACCGAGCCGCATCGCGTGCAGCCACTGCCGCGTCAGGCCGAGCCGCTTGCCCAGCGTCGGGTCGGCGCCGTACGTCAGGTCGCCGACGCAGGGGTGCCGGTGCGCGGACATGTGCACGCGGATCTGGTGCGTACGCCCCGTCTCCAGCTTGATGTCGAGGAGCGACGCGGCCCTGAAGGCCTCGATCAGGTCGTAGTGCGTGACCGACGGCTTGCCCTCGGCCGTCACGGCCCACTTGTAGTCGTGGTTGGGGTGGCGCCCGATCGGGGCGTCGATGGTGCCGCTCATGGGGTCGGGGTGGCCCTGGACCAGCGCGTGGTACTTCTTCACGACGACGCGGTCCCGGAACTGGGCCTTGAGCAGCGTGTACGCCCGCTCCGACTTGGCCACGACCATGAGGCCCGACGTACCGACGTCGAGGCGGTGCACGATGCCCTGGCGCTCGGCGGCGCCCGAGGTCGAGATGCGGTACCCGGCGGCGGCGAGGCCGCCGATCACGGTGGTGCCGGTCCAGCCGGGGCTGGGGTGGGCGGCGACGCCGACCGGCTTGTCTATGACGACGATGTCGTCGTCGTCGTGCACGATCTCCATGCCCTCGACGGGCTCGGCGACGATCTGGACGGGGGCTGCGGCCTGCGGCATCTCCACCTCCAGCCAGGCCCCGCCGTGGACCCGCTCGGACTTCCCGACCACCGCCCCGTCGACCTGAACCTTCCCGGCGGCGGCAAGCTCGGCCGCCTTCGTGCGGGAAAACCCGAACATCCGGGAAATGGCGGCGTCGACGCGCTCGCCCTCAAGGCCATCGGGTACGGGCAGGGTGCGGAACTCGGGAATGGTACTCACCCGTCGAGTATGCCTTGTCAGTCCTTGTGAACGGTCCCGTCGGGGTCCAGCCCCCGGAACGACAGGATCACAATGAGGATGCCGCCGCACACGATCGCGGAATCCGCGAGGTTGAAGACCGCGAAGTTCGCCGGTGCGATGAAGTCGACGACGGCTCCCTTGAAGACGCCGGGCGAGCGGAAGATCCTGTCCGTGAGGTTGCCGAGCGCGCCGCCGAGCAGCAGGCCGAGCGCGATCGCCCAGGGCAGGCTGTAGAGCTTGCGCGCGAGCCGGGCGATCACCACGATCACGGAGGCCGCGATGGCCGTGAAGATGACGGTGAAGGCCTCGCCGATCCCGAACGCGGCGCCCGCGTTCCTGATCGCCTCGAACCTCAGCAGGTCACCGATGACCTGGATCGGCTCGTGGTGCTCCAGCTTGGCCACCACGAGCATCTTGGTGCTCAGATCGAGCGCATAGGCCACGAGGGCCACCGTGAACAGCACAGCGATCCTGCGCTTGCCCCTGCCCGCCGGCTGCTCGTCCGCAGCCGTGTCGGAGGCCGCCGCGTCGGAGGTCTCCTCCGGCTCAGGTCCCCCGACCTCATCAGGGGTATCCGGCGTACCGATGATGCGCTCCGCCTCTGCCACGTGAGTCCCTCAACCTAGGTGCCTGACTGAGGACGAGGGTACGGCACACACGTACGGACAGACTGGTGGTGTCAGTAGCGGCGCTCCTGCTTCTGCTTGTCCTCCACGCACAGCGTGGCGCGCGGGAAGGCCTGCATGCGCGCCTTGCCGATCGGCTTTCCGCAGATCTCACAGAGTCCGTACGTCCCGGCGTCCAGCCGCTCCAGGGCCCGCTCTGTCTGTTCCAGACGCTCGCGGGCGCTGGCCGCCAGCGCCAGCTCGTACTCACGGGAGATGTTCTTGGTACCGGTGTCGGCCTGGTCGTCGCCCGCGCCGTCCCCGGAGTCCCGCATCAGCCCGGTCACCGCCTCCTCCGACGCGATGATCTCGGCCCTGAGACCGGCGACCTCCTGTTCCAGCGCGGCCCGGGCCTCGGAGACCTCGTCCGGGGTCCAGGGATCCTCCCCCGGCCTGACGGCGAGCTCGCCGGGGGCCGCCGGGACGACCGTGCGGGACTTGGGAAGCGCTGTCGTCGTGGCCGTGGCCGCCTTCTTGACGCCCGTGGTCCTGCTCGCAGCCTTTTTTGCAACCACCGTCTTGGCTCCTGTCTCTTCCGCGGCCGCAGCCGCCCCCTTGGCCGCAGGAGCGGCCCTCTTCGCAGCCGCCTTCTCGGCAGGTGCCTTCTTGGCCGGTGCCGCCTTCTTCGCGACAGCCTTCTTCGCGGCGCTCTTCTTCGCGGCGGTCTCCTTGGCGGCGGCCCTTTTCGCGACGGCCTTCTTCGCGACGGCTGCGTTGTCCGCGTTGTCCACGTGCTCCGCGTGCTCCGTCGTGCCGATCCCGTCTGCGCTCTCTGCGGCGGTCTTCTTAGCCACCATGGCCGCGGCCCCTTCACATATTGTGATCTTGCTCGCGCATCGTGCTGGGACGATAAGTCGACCCCAGCCCCGCGGCAACGGGGCACGCCGCCGGTTCGGCCCCGCCGCACGCGGGACACGGTGAGCCTGCATCGGTTGTGCCCAGCTCTCCGCCGGGTAATCCGCTCCGGGGGCACGGACGGAGTCCGCGGAACGACGTATGGCCATTCGGGTTATCGCCGTACGCTCCGGCGCCGCGCGAAAAACGGGGCGGCCCCCCGGCCCCCCGGCCCGTACACTGGGCGCAGCGAAAGGCCTCGAAGGGGACGAGTAGCGTCGTACGCAGCCAAGAGCGACCCGGGGACGGTGTGAGCCCGGGGGTGGAGCCCGACGTGAAGCATCACCCCTGAGCCGCCGGAAGAAAGCTTTGAACAGTGGGCTCCGCCCACGGGTGCAAGGCAAGTAGAACCGGCATCGCTGCCCCAATGAGGGGGTCACGGGCGCCGCCCGGGGCCAAGGAGGGTGGTACCGCGGGAGCAGCACAGCGCTCTCGTCCCTCCGACGGAAGTCACAGTCCGCCGGAGGAATCGATGTCGCTGTACCGCCAGGTGCCCGCCCAGGTCGACCTGCCCGCCCTTGAGCACGCCGTGCTCGAATTCTGGCGCGAGAACAAGGTCTTCTCGAAGAGTCTCGAACAGTCCGAGGGACGCCCTGAGTGGGTGTTCTACGAGGGCCCGCCCACCGCCAACGGCATGCCGGGCGCGCACCACATCGAGGCCCGCGTCTTCAAGGACGTCTTCCCGCGCTTCCGCACCATGCGGGGCTACCACGTGGCCCGCAAGGCCGGCTGGGACTGCCACGGCCTGCCCGTCGAGCTCGCCGTCGAGAAGGAGCTCGGCTTCAACGGCAAGAAGGACATCGAGGAGTACGGCATCGCGGAGTTCAACGCGAAGTGCCGCGAGTCGGTGACCCGCCACACCGACGCCTTCGCCGAGCTCACGACCCGCATGGGGTACTGGACGGACCTCGACAACGCGTACCGGACCATGGACCCGTCGTACGTCCAGTCCGTCTGGTGGTCCCTGAAGGAGATCTTCAACAAGGACCTGCTGGTCCAGGACCACCGCGTCGCCCCCTGGTGCCCCCGCTGCGGCACGGGTCTGTCCGACCACGAGCTGGCGCAGGGCTACGAGACGGTCGTAGACCCTTCGGTCTTCGTCCGCTTCCCCCTCACCTCGGGCCCGCTCGCGGGTGAGGCGTCGCTGCTGATCTGGACGACGACCCCGTGGACCCTGGTCTCCAACACGGCGGTGGCGGCGCACCCGGACGTCACCTACGTGGTGGCCACGAACGGCGAAGAGAACCTCGTCGTCGCCCAGCCCCTCCTGGAGAAGTCCCTGGGCGAAGGCTGGCAGCCGACCGACCAGACCTTCACCGGCGCGGAGATGGAGCGCTGGACGTACGAGCGCCCCTTCGCCCTGGTCGAGTTCGAAAAGCCGGCCCACTTCGTGGTGAACGCCGATTACGTCACCACGGAGGACGGCACGGGCTTGGTCCACCAGGCTCCGGCCTTCGGTGAGGACGACCTGAAGACCTGCCGGGCATACGGCCTCCCGGTGGTGAACCCGGTCCTCCCGGACGGCACCTTCGCCCCGGAACTCAACGTCATCGGCGGCCAGTTCTTCAAGAAGGCCGACGAGGCCCTCACCGCCGACCTGGACACGCGCGGCCTGCTCTTCCGCCACACGCCGTACGAGCACAGCTACCCGCACTGCTGGCGCTGCCACACCGCGCTTCTCTACTACGCACAGCCGTCCTGGTACATCAGGACCACCGCGGTCAAGGACGCGATGCTGCGCGAGAACGAGCGGACGAACTGGTTCCCGGACTCGGTGAAGCAGGGCCGCTTCGGCGACTGGCTGAACAACAACATCGACTGGGCGCTGTCCCGCAACCGCTACTGGGGCACCCCGCTCCCGATCTGGCGCTGCGAGGACAACCACCTCACGTGCGTGGGCTCGCTGGCCGAGCTCTCGGACCTGACCGGCACCGACCAGTCGTCCCTGGACCCGCACCGCCCGTACATCGACGCGGTCACGTTCCCCTGCCCCACCTGCGAGCAGACCGCGACGCGCGTCCCCGAGGTCATCGACGCCTGGTACGACTCGGGCTCGATGCCGTTCGCGCAGTGGGGCTACCCGTACCAGAACAAGGAACTCTTCGAGAAGCGCTACCCGGCGCAGTTCATCTCGGAGGCGATCGACCAGACCCGCGGCTGGTTCTACACGCTCATGGCGGTGGGCACGCTGGTCTTCGACAAGTCGTCGTACGAGAACGTCGTCTGCCTGGGTCACATCCTGGCCGAGGACGGCCGGAAGATGTCGAAGCACCTGGGCAACATCCTCCAGCCCATCCCGCTCATGGACCAGCACGGCGCCGACGCGGTCCGCTGGTTCATGGCGGCCGGCGGCTCGCCGTGGGCGGCGCGCCGAGTGGGCCACGGCACGATCCAGGAGGTAGTGAGGAAGACCCTCCTCACCTACTGGAACACGGTCGCCTTCCAGGCCCTGTACGCCCGTACGTCGAACTGGGCGCCCAGCGCGGCGGACCCGGCCCCGGCGGACCGCCCCGTCCTGGACCGCTGGCTCCTCTCGGAACTCCACGCCCTGACGGACCAGGTCACCCAGTCCCTGGAGGCGTACGACACCCAGCGTGCGGGCAAGCTCCTGTCCGCCTTCGTCGACGACCTCTCGAACTGGTACGTACGCCGCTCGCGCCGCCGCTTCTGGCAGGGCGACAAGGCGGCGCTGCGCACCCTGCACGACGTGGTCGAGACGATCACCCGCCTGATGGCCCCGCTCACCCCCTTCATCACCGAGCGGGTCTGGCAGGACATGATCACCCCGGTGACGCCGGACGCCCCGGAGTCGGTCCACCTCTCCACGTGGCCGGACCCCGACCTCACAGCGATCGACCCCACGCTCTCCCGGCAGATGGCGCTGGTACGCCGCCTGGTCGAGCTGGGCCGGGCGACGCGGGCGGAGTCGGGCGTCAAGACCCGCCAGCCGCTGTCCCGGGCCCTGGTCGCGGCCTCGGGCTTCGAGTCTCTGACCCCGGAGCTCCAGGCTCAGATCACGGAGGAGCTGAACGTCTCCTCGCTCGCGTCCCTCTCGGAGGTCGGAGGCTCCCTGGTCGATACGACCGCCAAGGCGAACTTCCGCGCCCTCGGCAAGCGCTTCGGCAAGGGAGTACAGGCGGTGGCCAAGGCGGTGGCGGAGGCGGACGCGGCAGCCCTCTCCCTGGCCCTGCGCGAGGGCACGGCAACGGTCACGGTGGAGGGCGAGACGGTCTCCCTCTCCCCCGAGGAGGTCATCATCACCGAGACTCCGCGCGAGGGCTGGTCGGTGGCCTCCGACTCGGGCGCGACGGTCGCCCTGGACCTGGAGATCACTCCGGAGCTGCGGCGGGCGGGCCTGGCGCGTGACGCGATCCGGCTGATCCAGGAGGCGCGCAAGAACAGCGGCCTGGACGTGGCGGACCGCATCGCGGTCCGCTGGACCACCACCTCCGAGGAGACGGCGGCGGCCCTGTCCGAGCACGCGGCCCTGATCGCGGACGAGGTCCTGGCCCTGGACTTCACCAAGGCTGAAGCGGACGCCACGTACGGCACCCCCTTCACGGACGAGGGCCTGTCCCTGACCTTCCGCCTCCGCAAGACCGAGGCGTAACGCCCAGGGGAAGGGCCCGGCCGACTTCGTTCGGCCGGGCCCTTCGGCTTTCCCCTACCCGCCCCTTCCCGAACTTGGGGGCAAGCCCCCAGCCCCCCGGGACGCCCTACGGGCGTGTCCTCAAACGCCGGACGGGCTGGAAAATCCAGCCCCTCCGGCGTTTGAGGAGCGGGGTCTGGGGCGGAGCCCC